>SIAG01000274.1 GCA_009691925.1 Planctomycetaceae bacterium | reverse complement strand
AGTCGTATCCCCGCAGTTCGTGGAGGCTGGCGATCGCGGCATCGCAGGGGCAGTAGGCGTAATGGACGGTGGGGCGGTAGATGGTCACCCCGTGGTCGTCACGCACCGAGAGCTTTTCAGTGATGCTGAAGGCCTCGCCGTGGCGGACCACCATCCCGACGATCTCGTAGTGCGGCACCCAGCTCGAGACGAAGGTGTTCATCCCCATCCGCGCCAGGCCGATCTGGCTGCGGGGGCCCTCTGGGTGCTCGAAGGCCCGGTCGGGGAGCTGCTTCTCGTGGGTCCCCCAGCCCATCTCGGCGGTGGTTGTCCCCTCCTCTCGGAAGCCCTCAACGCTCCAGGTATTGACGAACTCGTCGACCTGCTTCGGACGGTCGGAGACCTGCGTGTCGCGTTCGCTGCAGTGGATCACCTTCACGCCAAGCTCGTGGGCGAGGTGGTTGAAGGAGCGCGTCCGGGCGAGCTCACGAATCTGCTCCGCCTTCCGGCCGGTGAACTTCCGCTCCTCGAGGCAGCGGGTGGCGATGTCGAGGAGGGCGTGCTTCGTGAAATGGCTGATGAGGCCGGGATTGGCGCCGTGCTCGAGGACAGCCGACGGGCCGGGCGTACTCCAGTTGGCGATCATCCGCCGCAGGTTCATGTGGCGCCAGTAGAGCGTCAGCTCGTTTGGCTTCGCCGTTACCGCATGCTCGTACGGATCCCACATCTCGACCGACGTGTTCAGATAGAGCACGCCCTGGTGATGGCACCACTGCACGATCTCGCAGCAGTCGATGTTCCAGGCAAGGTCGATGAGAAGATCGCCTGCGGAGAGGTGCTTGCCGAGGACCTCGCCGAGGTTGTCGGGAGTGATCCGCTCGCGCACGAAGCGCACGCCCCGTTCCATCCAGGGGCGGATCGCCGATTCGAGGGGCTCGAAGTCGAGGATCGTGATGTTGTGGGCCGGCACCTTGATGTGGTCGAGGAGCACCGGCAGGGTGCAACGGGCCACGGCGCCGAAGCCGACAAAGAGAATCCGGTTTGGGAAGACGAGCATCGCGTGTCCACCGCGCGCGAGGGGCTGAAATCCCCCCGGGCCGCCGCGCGACGACCGAGGGAGTGGGGCAGAGTATATCGACCGGGGGGGGCGGGCGCCGCAGCGGGCTTGGCGCTGGCCGCTGCGGCGTTAACGCTCGGCCGCTGCGGGCCTGGCGCTGGTATTCGGGGCCTGCCAACGGCAATCTTGGCGGTTTTATCCGAGCCAATCCGAGCCGATCGATACGGGGCCGCGGGCGCGATGGTTCAGCCTGCCCCGATCCGGTCGACCGGGCCGACACCCGGAAGGCAGGCCCATAGCACCGCGCCGAGGAAAGTGGTCAGCGCGGCGAACCCTGCTGTGAGGCGTTGCGGAGGCATCGATCCCCGGCCAAAAAAGGGGGTGAAGCGGGTGAGCCGCGGAGGGAGAACTGCCGCGACGTTCGGTGGGCCGTCAGAGGGTTTGGTCGATGGCCATCCGGCCGAGAGCGTCAACACCGGTGCGGATGGCGAAGCTGACGACCATCGGCGCCGCGACGAGGATCGCTGCCGCAGCGACAAGAATCACGACGAGAAACAGGGCATCATGCCGATTCATAGAATTCTCCGTCGGGGAAATATGTTCCGACGCTCCCCATCGTCTCCACAATCCGTTTTTTACACGGAGATGGGGGGATGTTGCAACATCGGGAATCTGCCCCGCAGCCGGTTCGGTCAGGGATGACTTTTTCGACGGGAAGTTAGGATTCGATGAACGTCGGATAGGCCGGCGTGAACAGCTAAACGGTTGGGAGAGCGCGATGTCGACGATGGGCCATTGGATTGCCGTAGCCGTGGCCGGGGCCCTCGGGACGGTGGCGAGGGCCGGGGTCACCGTCGTGGCCACGCGTCTGTTTGGCACCGGGTTCCCCTGGGGAACGATCGCCGTCAACGCCCTCGGGGCGCTCTGCTTCGGGGCGATCGTGGGGGCAACCAGGTCGCGCGTCGCGTTGCCGCAGGGGATCGAGACAATCCTCCTGGTTGGCCTCTTGGGGGGCTTCACGACCTTCTCCAGCTACGCCTTCCAGGCGGTCGAGCTGTGGCAGTCGGGGCGGCCGGGCTTAGCGTTTTTGTATGTCGTGGCCTCGAACCTGCTCGGCTGCGCGGCCGTCTGGGGGGGGCTGAAGCTGGCCGGGTGACCCGCAGCCATCCGGAGGTGCCGGGTCAGACCCGGCTCCCGGCCACGGCGGTGCGGACTGCGGCGCTCGGGCGGGGCGGCGGAGTCTGGCCGCGGAGGCATTGGTCACCACAGCGCCCCGAGCGTATCCTTGCAGAGATGGACGGGGTTTGGCAGGGTCTTCCTGCGCCCGCACCGCGCGTGGATCAACAGGCCGCGGTCAACGTCTCGATGGCGGGCCGCTGCCTCAAAAATAGTCAACCCTCGCAGGGAGAAATGCATGAAGGCTCGAGACTGCGGACTGACCGGTCGACTGGCTTTGGAACTGGCCCGGAGCGTGGCCCTGCTGCTTGCCCTGACGGCGGCTGCCGGCCTGGCCCAGGCCGACGACGGTGCCACCGCCGTGGCCGAGCCCCCGGCTGCCGAGGCGAAGCCCGCCACCGAACCCGCTCCTCCAGCGCCGCCGGCGGCCGAGGCGGCCCCTGCCGAAGCCAAGCCGGCAGAAGCCAAGCCGGCCGAAGCCAAGCCGGCCGAAGCCAAGCCGGCCGAAGCCAAGCCGGCCGAAGCCAAGCCTGCCGAGGAAAAGCCGGCCGCAGCCAAGCTCTCGGATGCAGAGGCGGCACGGGCCGAGAAGCGAAAGGAAGCCGAGGCGAAGGCAAAAGCCGAGGCGGCCAAGCTTCAGGTGCAGTTGGTCACGCTCGGGGGGACCTACGAAGACATCGTCGGTGCCAACGAGTTCGATCCGACGAGCCTGATCATCGGCGGCAGCCCCGGGAAGCGGAGGAATTTCTACAAGCTCTGTGAGCTCCTCGAGGAGACCGCAAAAAGCCCGAAGATCCACACCGTCGTCTTCGATCTCTCCGACGCCGATCTCGGCTTGAATCTCGCCCAGCTCGATGAGCTCCTCCGTCGACTCGCAGTGCTGCGGAAGTCGGGAAAGAAGGTCGGGGCCTGGCTCGAGAGCGCTGAATCGACGCACCTCGCGGTGGCGGCCGGCTGTGATCACGTGGCGATGGCCGATTTGGGCGGTGTCGACATGCCGTCGAAGATGATGCAGTCGTATTTCTACCGCGATGCGATGGATCTCCTCGGCCTCAAGGCCTCGGTCGTTAAGGCGGGCAATTTCAAAGGTGCCGTCGAGCCCTACTTGAACTCGACGATGAGCCCGCACCTCCTCCAGCACTACCGTGACATGCTCACGAGCATGAACGACGCCCAGGTGTCGATGATCGCCCGCGGCCGTGGCCTGACGACCGAGAAGGTGCGCGAGCTCCAAAAGCAGCGGATCTTCCTCCCGGCCGAGGCCCTCGCCGCCGGGCTCGTCGACGAGCTCGCCCCGTTTGGCACGATGAAGGCGACACTCAATCGTTGGGTCGGCGGCGAGACGAGCTGGGTGGAGGCGGCGGCGAAGCCGAAGAAGGAGATGTCGTTCTTCGAGCTGATGGGGAAGGTGATGTCGGGGGGGCCCGAGAAGGCGACGAAGGTCTCTGAAACCTCGATCGCCGTCATGCACCTCTCCGGGGCGATCGTCGACGGCAAGAAGGAATCGCCAGGCTCGATCGTCTCCGGCCCCACCGTCAAGGCGATCCAAGAGATCGGCCGTGACGACAAGATCAAGGGAGTTGTTGTCCGCATCAATTCACCGGGGGGTTCGGCCACGGCCAGCGAAGCGATCCGTCAGGCGCTCGCGGAACTGACCAAGAAGAAGCCGACGGTCGTTTCGATGGGGGATGTGGCCGCGTCGGGGGGCTATTGGGTGGCCTGCCTTGGGGTGCCGGTCTATGCCGAGCGGGGCACGCTCACCGGCTCGATCGGCGTCTTTTCGATGAAGATCAGCTACGGCGCTCTTCTCAAGCGCGTGGGGCTCCACATGGAGAACATCGCCCTCGACGAGGCCGCCAGTGCCTTCGCCCCCGACCGGGGCTGGAACGAGGACGATCAGACGAAGCTCCAAAAGACGATCGACGACGTCTACGGCCGGTTTCTCAAGCTCGTCAGCGAGTCGCGAGGGATCCCGGTCGAGAAGCTCCAGGATCTGGCCGGTGGCCGGGTGTGGTCGGGGAGCCAGGCGAAGGCAGCGGGGCTCGTGGACGAGATCGGCGGCCTCGACGACTGCCTGGCGGCGGTGGCAAAGAAGGCGGCAATCGAAAAATACGAGATCGTCCACCGGCCGAACGTCTCGGCGGGCCTCGATCTCTCGGTCTTGTTCGGCGATCCTGATGCCAGCAGCCGTCTGGCGGCGCTGGGAGTGTCGAGAGAGGCGCTGGCCCTCCTCGGCCAAGCTGGCCTACGGACGGGCGTGATCGATCTCTTGCTGCGCGAGACGCTCGGGGGGAGCAGTGGCCGGCCGACGGTCTGGGCGCTGGCGCCAGATGATCTTTCGATCCGCTGAGCGGTCGCGAGGGGCACGGGAATCGTTCTTCGGGGCGATCGAGGATGCGCTCACCGGAGCAGGGTGGCGATCGAAGCGACTGCCAGTCCGTCGCCCGCATGGCCGTCTGACTTCCCGGCTCGAAGGCTGGAAAAAGACGACGCTTTCCATGTTGCAAGCCCCTTTGCAGAAGAGACTTGCGTCGTAAAATTGATTGAGATAAAGTGGTTTTATCTTATTTTGATAAAGCGGCTTTATCTCAAGAGGGCGGGATGGCTGACTGGGAGTTCTACGGGCGAAAAGAACAGCTTGCGGCCTTGAAGCAGATGCTCGACCGCAAGCGGTGGTTCTTTGCCAAGGTCACCGGGCGCCGCCGGATCGGCAAAACAACACTCATCCAGCACGCCATGGAGGAGCTCGGCAACCAGCAACCGGTGTTCTACGTCCAGATCCCAGATTCCGAGCCGGCCGGCGTTCTGTCGGCGGTGAACGACGCCTTGGAGACGTTTCACGTTCCTGCAGACCGGCATCCCCGGCCCAATGATCTGCTGCAACTGGCCAAGTTGCTCGAGTCGATGGCGGAAGCAGGCACCATCCTGATTCTGGATGAGTTTCAGTACTTCAATCGCAGGGGCCACGAGCAATTCTGCTCTTCCCTGCAGGCTGGCGTGGATCGGTTGCAGGCGAAGGCCGAAAAGGTACGGGGTGGGCTCATCGTCCTCGGTTCCATCCATACGGAGATGGTGGCTCTGCTCGAAGATCGAACGGCCCCCCTCTACAACCGCGTGACCGACACGATCAACCTCACGCATCTCGACATCGGCTCGGTGCTCTCAATCCTCAATGACCACGCGGAGCCGTCTCCCCAGCGACTGTTGTTTCTCTGGAATCTCTTCGAGGGCGTGCCCAAGTTTTATCGGGACTGCTTTGAACAGGATGTTCTCGCCGCAGACCGCCGGACGCTGCTGCGTCGCATTTTCTTCGAGAGCTCATCGCCGCTCCGGTCCGAAGCCGAGAATTGGTTTCTGCGTGAGCTCCGCGGGCGCTATGACGTCGTCTTGAAATTCGTGGCTCGAAATCCAGGGCGGGTGCACAACGAGCTCGTTGAGGCCATTCGGCA
>SIAG01000273.1 GCA_009691925.1 Planctomycetaceae bacterium | reverse complement strand
GCCACGCTGCTGAGGGTCTTGGTTTTGCTGGTCTTGGTTTTGGTTTGGGTCTTGCTGGTCTTGGTCTCCAGGCGCACCATCGTCGCGGCCGCCGTCGTCAGGTCGCCGTTGGCCAGCCCCGTCCTCCGCACCGTCGCCGCCGTCGCCGCCGTCGCCCTGACGATCCTGACGATCCTGACGATCCTGATCCCGGCCGTCCTCCGGCTGCGCGCCCCCGTCCTGTTCGGCATCGCCCCCATCGTCGGCGCGATCAGAGTCGTCAGAACGGTCCCCGCCCGGCCGATCCTTTTTCGAGTCGTTGGGCAGATCGGGTTCGGGCTCGTCGGGCTGCGGAGCCGCCTTCTCGTCGATCCTCAATTCCTGCCACGGCGTGACGGAGACGTTCGGTTGCTGAGGGCGGTTGTCGGTGGCGACGGCGCGGTACTGCAACACCGACCCCGCCTCAGCGCCGAGATTGAAGGGGACGAGCCGGGCCGTGCCCTTGAAGGGCCCCTGCTTCGCGACCTCGAGGAGCGGCATCGGGGGCACGGCCCGGCCGCCATCAATGCGGGTCTCGATCACGACCCGCGACAACCCGTGGTCAGGGTCGAGGGCCCGCACCCGGACCGGCACGGGGGCGTCGCGCGGCACCGCGAGCGGGGAATTGGTGGGCGATTCGATCGTCACTTCCGGGGCGAGGTCGGCGACGACCTCAATGCGGTGTTCCATCGGCTCGGTGACGATCGCTTCGGGCTCTCCCTGGTTCGCCCCCCGGGGTTGGAAGAGGAGACGATAGGTCGCATGCTCCGGCGCCGTCCGGTCGGCATTCATCCGCAGCTGGAAGGTCACCGAGGCCCGCGTCAGATCGCTCGCCCCGACCTTCATCTTCAGATCGCGCTGGCCGTCGCAGGCGAAATCGATCCAGGCCGCGTCGATCGGCTGGTTGCATTCGGCGATGAGCGTCACCTGCGTCTCTTCGGGCGCCTTCAGATCCCCCTGCCAGGCGACCGTCTCCGGAGCCCGGGCGATGTAGGCGGGAAAGTCGTAGCGGGCCTCGCGCACCAAAAGCGACGGGGCATCGACGACGATCAGACGCACCGGCTCGCTGCGGGCGTCACCGGCGGCGATCGTGAGCTCGATGGAGTTCTCCAATCCGCGCACCGCATCGGGCAGGAAGGCCGTGAACGACCTAGCGGCCTCCCCTTCCCCGGCCCCACGGACCATGTCGATCCGCCAGGGGGTACCGGCGGGATCATGGGAGCCGTCGTCCTTCACCGGCACGACATGGACCACCGTCTGCTCATCCCCGCGGAGGCCGCGGACCGCCGCTGCCAGGACGAGCTGCCTGCCGCGCACGAGGGTCGCCGATCCCCGGTCAACCACCACCTCCTGCGCCTCGGGACCGGCGCCGAAGAATTGCGGATCGACCACGCCCGCCCCCGGCATCCGCCAATGGAGCCGCGGCGGATCAACGCGGACGCGCGACGGGGCCGCGATCCCGGCCCACGGCGCCACCAACCGCACCGCGCTGATCAAGAGACTCTTGGGCGCCACGAGCTCATAGAGGCAGGCCAGCCCTACCAACGCCGCCAACAGCATCGCCAGACGGACGGCGAGGGTCCGGTCGATGACCCCATCGGTGGGGACGTCGGCAAGGCGCTTCGCGGCGCGCTTCTCCAACGATCGCACCACGACGGCGGTGTTCCCCTCGGGGTGCGCCTTGACGAGCACCGTGTTGACCAGATCGTTGTGGAGCTCGGGATGCTCCCGCTCGATCGCCCGGGCGGCGTAGACGAGATTCACCCGGTAGAGGACCAAAGGGAGGAGCCAGCGCACGGCCGCACCGACCAGCGCCAGGCCTCCGGCCGCCAGCCACCCCCACCGCACCCCCCGGGGCAGTCCACCGGGAACGATCCAATGTTCGGCCAGAACCCCCAGCGCCAGCCAGATGGCCGCCGCCACCGCCGCGGCGAGGAGGAAGTTCGTCAGTGCCACCCCCTTGAAATCGGCCCCGGCCGCTTCGAGGCGACGAACGAGATACCGATCGGAGTTGGACTGTTCCTCGTCGGCAGTCCAGCCGCCGACGACGAGCGCCTCGGCGCTGTTGGAAGACACGCTGGCCATGACACGGTTCCCTCGCGGCTTTTCGCCCGTCGGTCACTGAAGCCCAGAGGTTCCCCTGCCGGCTCCTCGTGAAGTATATCGGCAGCCTCTGGCCGGAGGCCGGCCAGCGTTGATCGGCAGCGGCAAATCCGCCGGGAACGACCGCCGCCCGCCACGATCGGTCCGGAAGCACTACACTCCCTGATCTCATGGCAAGCCCGCGGGGCCCGGGCCGACCGACGGATCGACCGCATGCCTCATCCTGACGCAGAATCGTTCAAGCAACTCGTCGATGGGACCGACGCCCGCGCCGCGGCGACACTCGCGCGAGTCGCCCTGGCGCCGCTCGGCGCCGCCTGGGCGACGGTGATGGCCCTGCGCAACACCGCCTACGACCGCGGCTGGCTGACCGCGGCGCCGGCCGGCCTCCCGGTGGTGTGTGTCGGCAACCTCACGCTCGGCGGCACCGGCAAGACCCCCTTGGTGGCCTGGGTCGTCCGCCGTCTGGCGGCCCTCCACCGCCAGCCGGCGATCGTGAGCCGGGGATACGCGGCCGCGGCCGGGCAGCGGAGCGACGAAGCGGCCGAACTGGCGCTGCTTCTCCCCGGAATCTTGCATGTCGCCTGCCGCGATCGGGTCGTGGCCGCCGCGGCGGCGGCGGCGGCCGGCGCCGACGTCGTCGTGCTCGACGACGGCTTCCAGCACCGCCGTCTGGCCCGCGATCTCGATCTCGTGGCCGTCGATGCCACCGATCCGTTCGGCTGTGGCCATGTCTTCCCCCGCGGTCTGCTCCGTGAGCGGCTCTCCGGTCTCGCCCGGGCCGACGCCACGATCCTGACGCGGGCCGGGAGCGTTGCGCCCGAGCGGCGGGCGGAGATCCGCGACCGTCTTGCCAAGGCCTGTGGAGGAGCGCTCCCTGGGGTGTGGGCCGAGGCGAGCCATGCGCCCGTCGCCGTCCGTGATCCGGCGGGGGTGAGGCACCCGACCGACTGGCTCGTCGGCCGCCGGGTCGCCGCGTTCGCCGGGATCGGCAATCCCTCCGCCTTCCGCCAAACCCTCACCGCGCTCGGCGCCGAGGTCGTCGCCTTCCGCCCCTATGCCGACCACCACGCCTACACCCCGGCGGATCGCGCCGATCTGGTCGCCTGGGCCCGTGGCCACGGGGCCGAGAGGCTCGTCACAACGCTCAAAGACCTGGTCAAAATCCCCGCCGGAGTCTCCGAGGAGCTGCCGATCCAGGCGCTGGAGATCGCGCTGGTGGTGGAGAGCGGCGCGACGGCCCTCGGCTCCCTCGTCGATCGGCTCGCGATGGCCCGCCCCCCGGCCGCCGGAAAAGTCAGCTTCACAGTCCCCGCGGCGAGCCCGCGATGAGCGCCGCGCCGTCACGATTGATCCTCGTCGATCCCTGTCTCGACGGCCCCGGTTCGCATCCCTGGCAGTATGCCGTGGCGGTGCTCGGCGCCGCGCGACGCCGCGGGTGGGGGTGCGACCTCGTCTGTCGATCGTCTGCCGAGCTTCCCGCCGCGGCCTTGCTCGGATGGCGGGTGTGGCCGGTGCTCCGCTTTCCCGGGGCCTCGAAGCTCACCGCCTTTGCCGAGCTCGACCGGCTCGCTCCCGATGGGCGGCCACGGTGGCAGCCTCCGTGGTTGGCCTGGATACGACGGCAGCGACGGCGGGAACGCGTGGCGGCCTTCGCCACCGATCTCGCCCCCGTTGTTGCCGACCTCGCTCCCGGTGATCAGCTCCTCGTCGCCACCGCCTCCGAGCTTGACGCCCTCGGGCTGGCGCAGGCGATCGACGCCGCATGCCCCCCGACGGGGATCGGCTGGCACCTCCAATTCCATACGCCTCTCCTCCCCCCTCCCCCGGCCGAACCCGACATCGCCACCAGCCGGATCGCCCGCGTCGGCCGATGCCTCGAGGAGGCGATCCGCCGCGCGGCCCCCCACCAGCTCCGCTTCCACGCGCCGACGGGGGAACTGGCGGCGGAATGGTCGCAGGTCGGCGCCGAGGCGATCTCAATGCTCCCGTATCCGGTCGACGGCATCCTGGAGACGGCGCCCGATCCATCCCGGCCAATCCTGTCCGGCGATCGCTTCCGCGTCGCTCTGCTCGGCGACGCACGCAGCGAGAAAAACTCCCACCTCACCCCCGCGCTCCTGGAGCGGATCGTCGCGATCCCGACCTGCGCCGCCCGGCTCCGGTTCGCCATCCAAACCAACCCCGGCTTCAACCCCCGTTCGCGCCGTCCGGCCGACATCCTCGTTGCCGCCGCGCTTGGGGCGCTGGCGGACCGCGATGACGCCCTCGTCGAACGCCTCGCCGGACCACTCGCGGTCAACGCCTACCGAAACCAGCTCCAGCTCGCCGACGTCTTCCTGCTTCCCTACGACCAGCGCTGCTACCGGCAACGGTGCTCGGCCATCCTGCTCGAGGCCCTCGCCTCCGGGAAGGTGCCGATCGTCACCGGCGGCGGATGGATGGCCCGCTGCCTGCTCCCCGCGCTGCGGTCCCACGTCGATCGGCTCGAACGGGAGTATCCGCTGGCCGGCGTGGAGACGATTGGCCCCGGGGCCATCGCGGCCGGTGCGGGGCGACAACTCCCGGTCCTGCCGCCGGCCGGGGCCGGGCTGGTCGTCGTCGAGGTGTCGTGGGCCGCCCGCGGCGCCGCGGCCTTCCTCGCCGCGCCGGTGAGCGTGACGTTCGGCGCCGACGCTACGCCGGCCGCGGCGATCCTCCAAGCCGACCCCACCGGCCTGCCGGTGCCGGTGGTGTTCCGACTCCGCCGCCCCAGCGACGGTGGCGGTCCCCTGGCGTTCTCGTTCGGGCCGGCGTTTCCCGGCGGGGGCCGGTCTGCCGCGCTGGCCGAAGTGTGCCTCCGCTGGCTGCATGGTGGCCAAGCGGCCGCGCTGGCCCGGGTAGGCATCGTGACGGCTGATGCCGCAGGGGGAGCGGCGGCGCTGGCGGAGTTCGTCGACCACGCCGGGCATTACCGCGCCACCGCCGCGGAGGCGGCCGGGGCCTTCCGGCGGGCCCACGCCCCAGAGAAGGTTCTGGAGGGATTCCTGGCATGACACCCCCCGACATCTCGCTGATCGTCAACACCTTCGCGAAGCCACGACACCTGGCCCTCGTCCTCGAGTCGATCGCGCTCCAGACTGGGGTCGACGGTCGATTCGAGGTCGTGGTGGCCGACGATGGGTCAGACGTCGACACCCAGAGAATCGTGGCCGACTTCGCCCGCCGCGTTTCCTTCCCGGTGGCGTTCACCACCGAGCCCCACGACGGCTTCCGTCTGGCGCGCGTCCGCAACCGGGGCGCCGCCCTCGCCGGAGGCGACACGCTCCTGTTCCTCGACGGTGACTCGGTTCTCCCCCCCGATCATGTCGCCACGCACCTGGCCGCCCGCCGCCCCGGATGGGCACGGATCGGGGACGTCGTCCGGCTGCCTGAGGCCGTCTCGCGCGATCTCGCCCCGTCTAGTTTGGCTTCGGTCGATCTGCGCCGTCTCGCCCCGCGCGAGGAGTTGCAGCGGCTGTCCCGCCGCCACCGCAAGAGCGCCTTCCAGAATCTCTTCCGC
>SIAG01000272.1 GCA_009691925.1 Planctomycetaceae bacterium | reverse complement strand
GCGGCCGTGGGTCTTGCCGCCTTCGTCTGGCCACGGGTGGCAGAGCGCGTGGGGGGGAGCGACGACGTCGTCCTCCTTCCCGACGCGATCGAACTGCGGGGGCAGGCGCCGTGGGTGAAGGCCGACATCCGCGCCGAGGCCCTGCACAACGCCAGCCTTGACCATGGTCTGCCGCTCCACGATCCGGAGCTCGCCAACCGCCTCGCGCGGGCCTTCGACATGCACCCCTGGGTGCGGCAGGTGGTGAAGGTGGAGCTGCGCCACCCGGCCGCGGCGCTGGTCGAGGTGCGGTGCCGCGAACCGGCGGCGATGGTCGGCGTGGCCGGCGGTCTCCTCGCCGTCGATGCCGAGGGGGTGGTGCTCCCCAGCGCCGACTTCACCGCCGAGTCGGCAGCGGCCTACCCGCGTCTGGCGGGGATCGAGTCGAGCCCGCAGGGGCCGGAGGGGGCGCGATGGGGCGACCCGGCCGTCGAGGAGGGAGCGGCCCTGGTGCACTCGATCGCGCCGGAATGGATAAAACTGGGGATGAGCGAGTGCCGGGCGGTGACCGTCTCCACGGCCGAAGGCCAAGCACGGGTGTGGGAGCTTGTCAGCGGCGACGGCCGGATCATCGTTTTCGGCGCTGCCCCGGGGCGCGAACCGGAGCGGGAGCCCTCCGCGGCGGCCAAGATCGCCCGGTTGCGGTCGCTCGAAAGCGCCTCGGCCGACAAGGTCGATCTCCGCGATCCCCCGACCGGGTCGTGAGCCCGCGGGCTCCAGTCATGGCGAGGGCGACGGGCCTTCTCCCCGCCGGTCGAGGACGAGCTGCCGCACCTCCCGGAAGGCCGGATGGTCGGCCGATCGGCACCATTCGAAGAGGATCGCCTCGGTCGTCGTGAGGATCGCCCCGGCATTCTCGAGGCGCCGGAGGGCGACTTCGTGATCGATCCGGTGCCGCGAGGCGACCGCATCGACGGCGACGAACACCGCCAGCCCAGTGGCGAGGAGATCGAGGACGGTCTGGCTAATACAGACGTGGGTCTCGAGGCCACAGACCACGACCGCGCTGATGCCGCTCCCCGCCGCCGTGGCCGCAGCGAACCCGGGGCAGCCGGCCGAGCTGAACGTCCGCTTCTCCTCCGCCGCAGGAAGGAGGGGAAGGAGGGGCGCGGCGGTGGCCCCCAGCCCCTGGGGGTATTGCTCGGTGAGGTGGCGACCGACCCCGAGGATCTTTGCCGCTTCGGCCAGCCGGGCGACACAAGCCACGAGCCGCTCGGCGGAGGGCATGACAGCCAGGAGCCGCTCCTGGACGTCGATCACACAGACAAACGACGTGGCGGTGAGAAGACGCATGGGGGGCTCCTTGGCTGGAGAAGGGAGTGTAGCGGCCCGCGGGTTTTTCCCTCGGGTGGGCCCGCGCGGCTGACCGACTTGCCCCCGGAGGGGACGATCGGATATCTCCATTTTGGCTGTCGGCGTCGGTGGCCGGCTTCGAGGAGACGGAGGGATCTGGCATGGCGGACGCGGGCATGACGATCACCACCACACGGCTCGACGGTCAGCGACGGCTCGTCGGCGACATCGTCCGCCTCTCCCACCGGGTGCCGATCTTCCCCGTCGACCGGATCATGGCCCTTGCCGAGCTCGACGCCGTCCGCCGGGCCGCCGTGCCGCGGATCGGATGGTCGGCGGTGTTCATGAAGGCGTGGGCGATCGTGGCCCGGGACCGGCCGGCGCTGCGCAGCTGGTATGTGCCGTGGTGGATCCTCACGCCGTGGCGCCGGCCAGCTTGGGCGACGAGCCCAGTCAGCGTTGCCTCGCTGGCGATCAGCCGGCCACGCGATCCCCAGGATAGGGTCAACCTCCACGACCTCGCCCTCGATCCCGAGGCGATCTGGTGGGCCCGGCTGCGGGAGCCGGACAACCGTCTGCTCCCCGAGCTTCAGGCGGCGATCCACCACCATGCCACGGCCCCGGTCGGGGAGGTCTTTGCCCGGCAGCTCGAACTGGTCATGGTGCCCGGCCCGCTGCGGCGACTGATCCTCCGCTGGAACGCACACGCCCCGTCGATGAAGCGGGCCCTGCGCGTAGGGACCTTCAGCGTCTCCACCCTCGCCGGCGAGGGATGTGCCAACCGCATGCATCCCACCTTCCTGACGACGAGTCTGACATGGACACCGCTCGACGACGCGGGGCGGATGACGGTCACGGTGCTGGCCGACCACCGCCTCCTCGACGGCGTCCCCGTGGCCCGGGCGCTGGCCGCCCTCGAGGAGACGCTGCAGGGGCCGATCCGCGCCGAGTTGGCGTCGCTGGCCGGCGGGCCGTCAGCCCGGTGAGGCCCCGGGGAGCGCCAGGAGCGCGGCGAGGAGCGGCGCGAAGGCCGGTCCTCGGCCGGTGAACGACGCCCGCCGCGCCCCCTCCGAGACCACCTCGAGGGCGATGTCGAGCCGCTCATCGGGAAGCGCCGTGGCGATCCGGCCTGCCCACTCGGCCGCCACCCAGCCGGGGGCGGCGGTGAGCTCGTCCCAGCCGAGTTCGAACAGGTCGTCGCTCCCGGCGAGTCGGTAGAGATCAGCATGGACGAGCCTCCCGGCCGGATGACCGGCGGGGAGGGAATGGAGATGGACGAGGCCGAAAGTCGGGCTGACGACGGCGGTCGGATCGATGCCGGCTGCGGCAGCGAGCGCTTTGACAAAGGTCGTCTTGCCGGCCCCGAGATCGCCGTCGAGCGCCAGGAAGGCGTGGGCCGGAAGCGTGGCGGCGAGGATCGTCGCCAGCGGAATCAAGCCGGCCTCGGTGGCGATCGGCACGATCGCCCGCGCGGGCCCGGTGGGGAGGGAGTTATCCGCCGTCATGGAGCCATCCCCTCGGCTGGAGCGGGTGTGTGGAGCCGTCGGCATGCCTGGCGACGAGCCCCGTTCCGGCCACCACCTCCCCAAAGATCACCGGGGCGATGCCCGCCGGCGGATCGGCGACCAGCGCCCGGGCATCGGCCTCCGCAAGGGCCAGGAGGAGCTCGAAGTCTTCGCCGTCGCCGAGCGCGTGCTCCAGCGGGCTGACGCCGTCGGCGAGCCGGCTGCGGCGCTCGGCGTCGGGATGGATCGGCACGCGCGCGAGGTCAACGAGGCCGCGCGTGCCGCTGGCGCGCATCATCCGCGCCAGATCGAGCGACAGGCCGTCGCTGATGTCGATCGCGGCCCGGACGGCGAACCGAGCGGCGATGGCGAGGGCCTCGTGGCAGCGCGGCTCGACATCGAGGTGGCGCCCCAGGAGGCTGCCGCCACAGGGGCCGGTGACGACGAGGAGATCGCCTGGCCTGGCGCCGTCGCGGCGCCAGGCGGCGCCTGGGGGCACGCTTCCGATCGCCGTGACGCTGATCACCAGCGGCCCGTCCCAGGTGTTCGTGTCGCCGCCGGCGATCGTCATGCCGAAGCGGGCCGCGAGCGGCGCGAGGCCGGCATGGATCCCCTTCCCGAGCGCCGCCGCCCCTTCCCGGGGGAGGGCGACGGCCACCACCGCCGCCTCAGGGCGGGCCCCCATCGCCGCCAGGTCGCTGAGGTTCACCGCCAGCGCCTTGTGGCCGATGCGCGCGGGGGTCGTGTCGCCGCCGAGGAGGAAGTCGACCCCTTCGGTGAGGAGATCGACGGTCACGACCGTGCGGCGTCCGGCCGGTGGCCGGAGAACCGCGGCGTCGTCCCCCGGCGGCACCTCGAGGCGCGGGTCGCGCGGGAGGCGGGCGAGGAGCCAGTCTACGAACTGCGATTCCAAGGGAGCGGCATCCGGGGGAGGGGAGCCCCGATTGTAGGCTCCGCGCCAGATTGTCAGCGCCGGATCGTGTCGCTGGTGAGGTGGCCGAAGAGCGTTTCCCGGCCCCGCAGGACGTAGAACTTCAGCTGCCCGAGATTGTCCTCGCGGGCCTTGTCGAGCACGTACACGATATTGTCGGAGGAGATCGTCTCCCAGACGTGGAGCCCGACGAGGACGTCCCCCTCGCGGATTCCCTGCTCCCCGGCCGGGCCGCCGCTGCGGACCGACGTGACGAGGAGGCCGCCGCGGTAGCGTGACTGGAGCCGCTGCACCTTGGCTGCGGCCATCGGCTCCACCTTGAGCCCCAGTTCATGCCAGCAGCGCTCCCCCTGGCCCATCGGCTGGGGACGGGCAACGGCGAGCGGGAACTGGATGTTCGTCTCCTCGCCGCCGCGGTTGACGCTCACGATGACGATGTCGCCGGCCTTGCGGCCGAGCATCGCCCTCTCGACGTCGAGCTGCGTGCTGACGGCAACGTCGGCAATCCGCAGGATCACGTCGCCGTTCCGGACGCCGGCCGATTCCGCCGGGCTCTCCCGGTGGACTGTCTCGACGACGAGGCCGGGCTCGACGCTCGGCCGGCCGACGATCCCGTGCCAGGTCTTGTCGATCCGCTCCGAAGAAATCAGCTCCGTGACGATCTGCATCGCCCGGTCGACCGGGATCGCGAAGCCGATCCCCTGGGCCCCGGCGCGGACGGCGACGTTGATGCCGATCATCTGGCCGTCAATGTTCAGCAGCGGCCCGCCGGAGTTGCCCGGATTGATGCTGGCGTCGGTCTGGATGAGATCGTCGTAGCGCTGCGTCCGGCTGACTTCGACGCTGCGATGGAGGGCCGAGACGATCCCACGCGTCACCGTGTGCTCGTAGCCGAAGGCGTTGCCGAGGGCGAGCACCGTCTCGCCGATCATGAGATCGCCCGACGTCCCCACGTCGATCACCGGGAGATTCCCCTCGGCGGGGATCTTGATTACGGCCAGATCGGTCCGGGGGTCGTGCGAGAGGAGGGCGGCGGTCGTCGTCCGGCCGGAGGCGAGGGTCACCTCGATCCGCTTCACGCCCTCGACGACGTGGTAATTGGTGACGATGTAGCCGCGGGGGTCGATGATCACCCCGGTGCCCATGCCGTTGACGCGCCGCAGTTCGCCCCCGGCCTCGTCGTCGGTGTTGGCGATCAGCTTTTGGCCGTGGATGTTGACGACCGAATCGCGGGCCTTCTCGATGGCCTGAACGATGGCGGTGCGCCGCGTCTCACCAGCTGGAGCGGGCGCCATCGGGGCCGAGAGGACTATGGCCACGATCGGCAGGGCAACCCACGGACACCGCATGGTGGACTCTTCTCCGGCCCGCTCGCTCGGACGAGCCGATGCGTCCTCCGCATCCCTGCGGTGACCCCGGCCCCAAGCAAGATCGGACAGGACGGGTGGACGAATGACCCGCCGGTCGGTCCGACGGCACACCTTTCCCAGTTCGCACCCCATGAGTAGGGGGGGATCGCCTTTTCCGCGGCGATTGTTGCGGGGAGACCAGGCGGGTGAGGCGCTGCGGCGAAGAGCACCGGGACGGGGAGTCGCCCATCGAGCGCGTCAAGATTTGCCAAGCTTGCCCGACTTGTCGGCGGCGTTGCGCTGGAGCGGGGAGGGCGGACGCGGGGATGGCGCGACGAGCGCCGGGAGCAGTTGGAGAAGCAGGAACAGCCCCATCGTCATCAGGACAATCACCGGCCAAAGGCCCGCCAGCCGCTCGCCGAACTCCCAGCCGATCTGCTTCGCGATCCCACCCAGGAGCGTGGCGCCGACGATCACCGCCAGGGCAAGGAGGACGATGCCGCAGCCGAGCGAGGCCATCGTTCCCTTGAAGGTGCCGATCTCGGTGAACTCCTCCTGGTGGAGATCGATGGCGCGCCCCTTGGCCATGCTCCGCGGCACCGTCTCGGCCAATTC
>SIAG01000001.1 GCA_009691925.1 Planctomycetaceae bacterium | reverse complement strand
GCACCGGTCTTCATTTGGATGGCTCGGCGTGATTGACAAGTGCCCCCGCCGCGGGCTCCCTTCGCACCCGATGAGCGTCGGCTCCAACGGCAACGACGGCGAGTGGCGATGGCCGTGGCCGTGGCCGTGGCCGTGGCCATGACGGATGGATCAACGACGGCGAGTGGCAGACGGAGCCGTATCTCGGCAACGGTCAGCCAGATCATGTCGTCCGCGTGCCGGTGCCACGCCGTTCACCTACCGAGCGTGGAGGCGACGCTTTTGCGGCCCCTGCCGATGTGACCGATTGATTCGTTTTTCGGTCGGTTTGCTACCAGTTTTGCAAACAGATGCCCCGCTGGAGGGACGCACGTCGCAGGCCCCCCCCTCGTCTGTTCCTTGTTTTCTGCAGTGCCGGAGGTGGGACTTGAACCCACACGCCATTGCTGGCAACGGATTTTGAGTCCGCCGCGTCTGCCATTTCGCCACTCCGGCTCGAGGGCGCGTGAACGCCGCAGAAGCCTACGGATTCCCGACTCTCGACGCCAGCCTCCGTCGCGGCGCCCCCCGAGCGTGGCTCGAGCGACCCCCTCCGCCCCCTCCGCCCCCACCGCCCCCACCGCTTCCTCGGCTTTCGCCCGGTCCGACTCTCCCCCCCGGCCCGGCGCTGCATCCCGAGCGGGAGGGCGCTACAATCGTTCTGTTGGCGGGAGCCCGCGGTTCAGCGCCCCCCCTTCTGCCGACTTCCGGTCAGCCCCACCCCAGAGATCCGCCACCGTGTCGATCCTCCACAGCTATCCCCCCGGCCGAATCGGCCTCTCCTTCGAGCTCTTCCCCCCCAAGTCGGCCGAGTCGGAAGCCGCGATGTGGCAGACCGTCGAGGACCTCGTTGCCTGGGAGCCGGCGCTCATCACCTGCACCTACGGCGCCGGCGGCTCGACCCGCGGCAAGACCCTCGAGATCCTCGCCGGCCTGCGGCAGCGCCACGGCGTCGCCGTCGCCAGCCACCTCACCTGCGTCGGCAGCACCGTCGATGAACTGCGCGGCTACCTCCGCGAGGCCGAGGCCCTCGGCGTGACGGCGATCGTTGCCCTCCGCGGCGATCCCCCCAAGGGAGAAACGGGGTTCCACGCTGTCGACGGCGGGCTCTCCTATGCCTCCGAGCTCGTGGCGCTGATTCGCGCTGAGTTCCCCCGCTTCGGGATCCTCGTGGCCGGCTACCCCGAGACCCACCAGGAAGCCATTTCCCCACAGACCGACCTCGAAAACCTCAAGCGCAAGGTGGAAAGCGGCGGCGACCTCATCGTCACGCAGCTGTTCTACGACAACGCCGACTTCCTCCGCTTCCGCGACGCCTGCCGCCGCCTCGGCATCCAGGCGCCGATTGTGCCGGGTGTGATGCCCGTCACGAACTTCCCGCAGATCCGCCGGATCGCCTCGCTCTGCGCGGCCCGGCTCCCCGAGTCGTTCACGCGCGGCTTCGAAGCTGCCGGCGACGATGAGACCGCCCAGTTCGAGGCGGGGGTCGAGTTCGCTGCCAAGCAGGTCGAGGAGCTCGTCGCTGCCGGCGTCCCCGGGATCCACTTCTACGTGCTCAACAAATCGCCGGCGACGTCGCGCGTTCTCGAGGCCGTCGGCATCGGCGGCCGCCGGGCCTAAGGACCGCGCCACGCGCGCCGCCGGATGCGTCCGGATCAGACCAGTCGCGCTGGATCCACCGGCCGCCCGCCGTCGGACAGCCACGGCGAGCTTTTGCCACGGGGCGTCAGCGCGGCGGCTGGTCGTCGTCCATGCTGCTGATGTAGCTCCGCAGCCGCTCGAGCTCGTCGGTGACATGCCGCAGCTTGAGCATGTTTTCGACGCGCTTCACGAGCTCCACTCGGTTGACCGGCTTGGAGAGGAAATCGTCGGTGCCCGACTCGACGGCCCGCTCGATATCGCCGAGCTCGCCGAGGGCCGTCACCATCAGGACCATGATCGGGCTCGTCGCCGGGTCGGCCTTGAGACGCTGACAGACCTCGAAGCCGGAGAGCTTCGGCATCATGACGTCGAGGAGGATGACGTCGGGGTGGAACGTCGCCACCTTTTCAAGCGTGTCCTTGCCGTCGACCGCGGTGGCGATATCGCACTCGATGTCGGCGAGATAGACCTCGAGGAGCTCGCGGTTGGGCTCGTTGTCGTCGGCGATCAGCACGCGGCTGCGGCGCGGTGACTCGGGATCGGCGGCGGATCGGCTCATGGTCTCGGTCCTCGTCGGGGGGGCCGCCGGGGCTACGGCGTCTCGAACAGGGTCTGGCTCTTCACGATCGCCAGGTCGTCGGGGAAGGTGTGAAAGGCCTGCACGTGCAGGCTCTTCGAACGGGTCTCGAGATTGATCCAACTGATGGCGCCCAGCGCCATCCGGCTTCCCGCCTCGAAGCGGTGGAGCAGTCCGTTGCGCCCCCCATCGGTACAGAGCTCCTGCTGGAAGGTCCAGAATAGCTCCGGCGCCACCGTCTCCAATTGGAAGCACATCTGGTAGCAGGCCCCACCGCGGCATTCCATCCGGTCACTCCGCTCTCCGCAGAGACGGTACGAGAAGAGCCTGCGCTTCTGGGGCAGCGGCGCCGTCGCCGCCGTCGCCACCTCCGAGAGCACGAGGCCATCCTTGCGCCAGCAGATGATATGGCCGGCGCTGGTGATCGAGACGCTGGCCGAGTAGCCGCCCCGTTCGATCGAGCGCGTGGCATGGATCTCGAACAGCTCCGGATGCAGAACGCGCCCGTAAAGCTGGAAGACGAGGTCGGTGACTTTGGGACGGGCCGACAGCACGCGGGGGATTCTCCTCTGAGCGATTGGTGACGACCGTGCCCGTCGACCTCCTTCCGTCGGCCAGCGCACGCCGCGACCGGGGACCGAAGTATAAAAATCACCGTCGCCGCCACCAACCCGGCTCCCCGGATCGGCCGATCGGCGGGCAACTCCACCGTGGACGCCTGGAAAAAATTCTCCTTGCATTTTTCCCGCGGATCATCAGGGGAGGAGCGCGACGAACATGTCGTAGGCGGCGTGCGTCCCCGCTGCGATCCCGAATCCGCGGACGATAAAGAGGAGCGCGAAGAACAGCCCGGCGACGGTGCGGAAGGTGAAGCTGTAGAGCTGGAAGCTGTCGCCTAACGGCCCGACGTAGTGGGCGGCACTGAAGAGGAGGCTCGTGAGGATCGCCGACCAGGCGATCGACGGGCCCGGCGGCGTGCCGATCCGCCCCAGCCCCCAGGCCACGGCTGGGAGCATGAGAAGGCGGAAGAGCACCTCCTCGTAGAGCCCCGCCCCGCAGAATCCGATGAACCGCGCGAAGATCCCCTCCAGGCCAGGCTCGAGGAGAAGCGGCCAGAGGCGGTTTTGCAGCCGCGCCACCCCCACGAGCACGACGGCCAGGAGGCAACACTCCGCCACCATCCCGACAAGCACCCCCGGACTGAAGCGCCAGCGGTCGTGTTCGATGTGCTGCCAGGCGAGCAAGCCGAGGATCGTGAGCACCGGGAGGAGGAAATACTCGCCGAATCCGAGCGCATCGAGGAGGTGCCGCAGCCAGACGTCGGCGCCGTTGCGAGGGGAACTCCGTCCCAGCAACAACACGCCCCCTTCGTACGCGAGCACGAGCGGGAGAATGAAGACGAGGCTCGTCAGCGGCATCCGCGACAGCGCCCAGTAGTTGTCGGCGGGGGCCGCGCCGGCGCCGTCGGCTCCGGCCGGGGTTGGAGGATCGGCATCGACCTCGCGCAGCAGGCTGTCGAGCGCCTCGTCGGCCTCCGCCGCCGGATCGCGCCAGTCACGTTCACCGTCGTCACGTGGAGCCATCAACGACACCCCGAGCCTTCGCCACAACCACTTCAGTTCGGCCGGCGACTTCGATCGAGACTGCCGTGGAGCGCGATCGATCAGCTGGCGACGGGCACGGCCATCAGTTGTGGCCGCCCACGGGCGGACTGGCAAGAGCCCCGCGCCGCTGCTGCCGTGAAGCGCGACGATGCTGGCGCTGCTGTCAACCCATGCCAGCAACGCTCCGCGCGCTTCAGCGCCGCACACCCTCCACGTTTTTTCCGCGTATGGCGCGGCTCCCAAGCCCCTTGCTTGACAACCCAGCGCATCCCACAAGAATGGCGACGCGTCGAGGATTCGACGGCTGCTGATCCGCATCACGTCGGATCAACGGCCGAGCGATTCGACACGGCCCAGCGTCGGTCGTCATGCCTGCCGGAGAAGAGATTCACTGCCATGCATCACGATCGATTCGCCGATGGAACGGCACTGGTCCGCTGAAGTCCTTCCCTTCGACTCGTTGCCTCGCATGGGGATTCGAACGATGCCGGACGAAGGTCGCGGACGAGGAGCATGATGGGTCGATTGAAGACTTAAAGATTGGGCGCGGTGGCAACCGGAGGACTGTCCGGATCGCCGTGCAACGGGAAAAGAGCTTGGGGGGCGACGACACGACGGAGCGAATGTCGACGACCTCGGTCGTGGCCTGGATGTCCCCCCCACTTTCCCCGTTTCATCGCCCCGGAGTGGGGATCGGTGATGCCGGCGTGCTCGGCTCGGGCGGGCTGCCAGACGTTCCCGGTGATGGGGTGGGACCGCCGATCGCTCGGTGAGGCCGATGACAGCCAACCAAGGGCCCCGCAGCGGGGACGATGCGATCCCTGCGGCAGCGCTTGCCGGCGGGCCACCAGGCGGGGAACAATCTTCTCCAGCGGCCGAAGGCGCCCGCAATCGATGACCTCCCCGGCCGGCCGCGGCAGGGAACCGCCCGCCGGACCTGCAGGGAGTGCGACATGGCCTGCTGCCTGATCGGATGCGGTTCCAATCAGGGGGCCCGGCGCGAGCAACTCGATCACGCTATCGAGCTCCTCGGCGTGATGCCCGGCATCACGCTGCGGACGGTGAGCCGACACCGCGAGACCAGGCCGATCGGTGGCCCTCCCGATCAGGCCCCGTTCCTCAACGGTGCCTGCCTGGTCGAGACGGAGCTGGGGCCGCACGAGCTCCTCGGCGTGCTCGCCGCGGTCGAGAACACGCTCCACCGCGACCGGACGGAGCGCTGGGGCCCGCGGACGCTCGATCTCGACATCCTTCTCTACGACCAACTCGTGCTCGACGACAGCATCGTCGCCGGCGCCGCCTTGACGATCCCCCACCCGCGGATGTCGACGCGCCGGTTCGTGCTCGAGCCTGCCGTTGAGATCGCCCCAGATCTCCGCCACCCTCTCTCCGGCGGCAGCCTCCGTGAGCTCCTCGACAACATCTCGCACCCGCACCTTCACGTGGCCGTCGTCGGCGTGCCGGGGGCGGGTGCGGCCGAGGTGGCCAGCGCCATTGCCGATGCCACGCTGGCGCGCCTCGTCCATGCTCCACGGGCGCTCCCCTGGAAGCCCTCCCGCTCCGGCGTCGCCGCCACCTTGCCGTGGAGCGACGCGCTCTCGGCCTGCGCCGCGGCGCTAGAGACTGCCAGCTGGCCCGACGATCCACACGGCACCGTCACCGACTACTGGCTCGGAACGCTCCTGGTGGCTGCCGAAGACGCACTCGCCCCGTCGGCCCTGGAGCGCTTCCAGGCCGACTATGGCGCGGCGTCGGCCCGGACGGTGGCACCGCATGTCGCGATCCTGCTGCGAGCCTCGCCAGAAGCCCTCGCCGCACGGCTCACCTGCCACGCCGCCGGCCGCGAGCAGGCCACGAACCTCTTCGCCGAGCTGGGGAGCCCGGGGAGCGATCCGACCGCCGGTCTCGTGCGCCTCCAGGAGCGGCTCCTAACGCGCCTGCGGTGCGGGACGCGCGGTGGCAACGGACCGCTGGCCGTCGTCGTCGTCGGGGCGGACGACCTCGGCCGGGCCATCGATGAGGCGATTGCTGCGGTGGAGGCAACGGGATGAATACCCCTTCCTCACCGGCACCGCTCGTCGTGGCCGAGCCCTGCCTGATGCGCGACACGATCCTCGCCGCCCGCCGCGCCGGCCGACGGGTCGGCTTCGTGCCGACGATGGGCGCGCTCCACGCCGGCCACGCCAGCCTCGTCGAGCGCGCCTGTGTGGAGTGCGACGATGTCGTCGTCTCGATCTTCGTCAACCCGAAGCAGTTCGGCCCCCGCGAGGATCTGGCCCGCTACCCGCGGACGCTCCCTGCCGACCTAGCGCTGCTGGGGGCCAGCGGGGCGCGGTGGGTATTTCTGCCGGAGGCGTCGACAGCTTACCCCGCCGGCCATGCCACGAGCGTCGTCGTCGCTGCTCCCGCGGCCGACTTCGAGGGGGCGATCCGTCCGGGGCACTTTGCCGGTGTGGCCACCGTTGTCTGCTGGCTGTTCAACGTCGTCGCCGCCGATGCCGCCTACTTCGGCGCGAAGGACTGGCAGCAGACCGTCGTCGTCCGGCGGATGGTCGCCGACCTCGCGATCCCGATCGCCATCGAGGTCTGCCCTACCGTCCGCGAGCCCGACGGCCTGGCGATGAGCTCGCGCAATGCCTACCTCTCTCCCGCCGAGCGGCGGCGGGCGGTGGCGCTCCACGAAGGGCTCGAGTCGGCGGCCAGGCACTGGCAGGCAGGCGATGACGTGGCGCTGGTCGAGGAGGCGATCCGAGCCGCCCTCCGCGCCCGCGACGTCCCGGTCGAGTACGCGCGGGTGGTCGATCCGGAGTCACTCGTTTCCCCCCGGCCCGGCGGCGCCGCCGTCGCCCTCGTTGCCGGCCGCGTCGGCACCACCCGCCTCCTCGACAACCTTCTCCTGCCGCCGCGCCCCTGAAGCGCTCCGGTTCCCCTGCGGCGGCCGCCGCCCGTCCTGGATCCCTGCCGCCGTGCACTCCACCCTCTTCCATCTCCCCGCGGATCTCGGCGGACTGCCGGTCTTTGGCTGGGGTCTGCTCCTGGCCGTCTGGGCCGTGGCCGGTGTGGTTGGGCTGGGTTATGCCTGGCGCAGGACCGGCGCCCGTGAGGCCCTCCTGGGGCTCGGGCTCCCGCTGGCACTGGCCGGCGCGATGATCCTCTGGTTGCTCCCCGCGCTCGACGACGGTGCGGGGGTCCCGGTGCGCGGCTACGGCGTGATGCTCCTCCTGGCGGCGGCGGCGGGAACGTGGCTGTCGATCCTCCGCGGCCGCCGCGCCGGCTACGATGCCGACACGATCCTCGCCCTCGGGCTCGAGGTCTTCTTGTGGGGCATCGTCGGTGCCCGGTTGTTCCATGTGATCGAATACCACGATCAGTTCTTCCCGCCGGGGCGGAGCCTGCTGGCTGGGCTTCCCGGCGTGCTCAATGTCGCCGCCGGGGGGCTGACGGTGTTCGGGTCGATCCCCACTTCCGCGCTGGCGGCGTGGCGATTCTCGGTGCGGCGTGGCCTGTCGCTGCCCCGCCTGGCCGACTGCATCGCGCCGGGCCTGCTCCTCGGCCTGGCCATCGGCCGGATCGGCTGTTTTCTCAATGGCTGCTGCTTCGGCGGCCTCTGTGATCTTCCCTGGGCCGTCCGCTTCCCCCCGGACAGCCCTCCCTGGCTCGATCAGGCGGCGCGGGGGCTGGTTCCGCCGCTGCCGGCAGGGGCCCGCCCCTGGAGCCTCCCCATCCATCCGGCCCAGCTCTACGCGACGGTCGACGCCGCGATCCTCGCCTGGCTGGCGGTTGCCTTCACCCCGCTTGCAAAACGGGACGGCGCCGTGTTCGCACTCGTGCTCACGCTTCACCCGATCTCGCGCTTTTTTCTCGAGATGATCCGAATCGACGAGGCCCCCGCCCTTGGCACGCCATTCTCGATTTCCCAGGTCGTGGCGCTGATCCTCATCAGTCTGGCGGGGGGACTGTGGTGGTGGATCGGCCGGCAACCGCCGCGGCATCCCTGGGACGGCACCCCCGATGGCCCGGGAGGGATCAGTGCCGGGGGGCGGCTTTGACGGACGTCATCCCGGCAGGCAAACTTCTTCCACCCGTTGATGCAGCGGGGTTGCCCTAGTTCTCGCCCTAGTTCTCGCCCTAGTTCTCGCTTTAGGTCCCGCCATGAAGCAGCGCTCCAACCCGCCGGGACCACCCGCCGCCGCGTCAAAAGCCGACGAATTGGCCGTCGACGTCGAATGGAAGCGCCTCGAATCGGACCGGGTTGCCGAGGAGGTGGCCGAGGCGCGCGAGGACCTCGGCGGCACCACGCCACCTCCCCCCTCCGGATGGCTGTGGGGAGGCTTTGCCGCCGCCCTCCTCGCCGGGGTGGTCTTCGCTGTGGTGGTGAACGTCGCCCTGGCGGCCCGCCGGCCGGCCGCCCCGCCGCCACCGGCCCCGGTCGGATTCCGCCCCCCCTCTCCGAACGAATTGGGACCGGGCGTCGGCGCCGAGGAGGGGACCACGGCCGACACCGGCGCCGAGACCGTCGACCGCCTTCCCCAGCCCCCGCTGGCGTTATGAGCCACGGCGACGCTCCCCGCCCCCCGCAGCGGCCGCTCCCACCCCGAAGCGTGACGATCCGCTGCCGGATCGATGGCCCGCTGGTCGTGGAACTCTCCGCCGACTGTCCCGATCTCGGCCTCAGCCTCCGCGTCACCGACCACGAAGGGCGGGAGCACCCGCTCCCCGCCGGCCGACCGCTGGCCCTCTGCCGCTGTGGCCACTCCGCCCGAAAGCCTTTCTGCGACGGGGCGCACAAAGGCTCGTGGACCGCCCGGGAGATCGCTCCCTCTCCCCCCGCCCCGGATGTGCCGAGCGCGGACCAGACCCCGTCCGGGCCCCTGGAGGAACACGAGAGAAACCCCCACACAGAAGGGTAAACGGCCCTGGTTTTCCCATTTTCTCACTGGCAAGACACGCTGACTGTGCCGGCTGGGAAGACCCTGCGTGCGACGGAAGTTCTTCGCTCCAAGACACTTGCGCTCGGTCGATGGACTCAGAACCTCGATTCGGCGGGGGCAGGCGATATGGACTGGCGCGCCTTTGCCCTGTACGGTTGCGTGTTCGGACAGCGCACCTTGAGCTACTGCCCGTCCCTCGGCCCCGAGCATCAACGGCGTGATGACGCACTCCCGCAACAACTTCTATCAGCGGTACAGCGTCGCAATCATGGCGGTCCTGCTGTTCCTGCTGCCACTGGTGTTGGTGGGGGCGGTGAAGGCAAAAGGGAACAACCGCAACGACGTCAAGGGTTGGCTGCCGCTGGAATACCCGGAGACGCAGGTCTACCGGTTCTTCCGCCGCAATTTTGCCGGCGAGGAGTTCATCCTCGTGTCGTGGGACGGCTGCACGATGGCCGATCCCAGGCTCGAGTTGCTGGCGAAGAAACTCCTCCCCCCGCCGGAGGAAGCCTCGCGTATCGATCGGCCGCTCTATTACAAATCGGCCCAGACCGGTCCGCGGGCCGTCGACTTGATGATGGCCGAACCACTCAACCTCGACCGCGAAGAGGCGATCGAGCGTCTTACCGGGGCGATCATCGGTGCGCCGCCGAAGTCGGCCACGGGCGAACCGCTCCCCGACGATCCCGAGCTGCGCCAGACGTGCCTCGTCCTGACGCTCTCCGACACCGCCCGTGCCAATCTCCATGGCGCCATCGACACGATCCAGGAAGTGGCGACGAAGGAATGCGGCATCCCGGCCGCTACCCTCCACATGGGTGGCCCGCCGGTCGACAACGTCTCGATCGACAAGGCCGGCCAGACGAGCGTCACGATCCTCTTCGGCCTCTCACTCGTGGTCGGGTTTTTCGTCAGCTGGTGGAGCCTGAAGAGCAAACTGCTGGTCGGTTTGGTGCTCGCCTCCGGCGTGTACAGCATGTTCGCGAGCCTCGCGGTGGTCTGGTACTCGGGCTACCCCGTCGATGCGATCCTCCTCACGATGCCGTCGCTGGTGTATGTCGCCACCACGAGCGGAGCGATCCATCTGGCCAACTACTATCGCGACCAGATCGCCGAGACCGGCATTCAGGAGGGGGCGGCCGGACGCTCGGTCCATCACGCTCTCCTGCCGCTGTCGCTGGCCACCGGCACGACGGCCATCGGCCTGGCCACACTGGCCGTCAGCGAGCTGGTGCCGATCCGGATGTTCGGCATCTTCTCGGCCGTCGGCGTGGTGGTGAGCTTCCTGATCCTCGTCTTCTTCATGCCCGCCGCTCTCGAGCTCTTTCCCCCGAACCTCGCTGGCCATTCGACCGACGAAGGCGAGGGGGTCGATCTCGGCTCGATGGAGAACAGCCGCTGGTGGCGTGCCGGCGAGTGGGTGACGCGAAACAACGGCCTCGTTACCGTCGCCTGCCTGCTCGTGATGGCCGGCGTCGGCTATGGGATGACGAAGGTGGAGAGCAGCGTCCAGCTGATGCGGTTGTTCTCCCCCAAGGCGCGGATCCGCGAAGACTACCGCTGGCTCGAGACCCATCTCGGACCGCTGGTGCCGATGGAGATCCTCGTCCGCATCGACCAAAAGACCTGCCCGCTCAATTTCCTCGAGCGAATGGAGCTCGTCGGCGAGATCCAGTCGGAGATCGGCGCGCTCGCCGAAGTCGGAAGCTCGCTTTCCACCGTCACGTTCGGCCGCAGCCTCGAGACCGGCGACGGCGGCGAGGGGATCGGCGGGGCGGCTGCCCGGGCCTTTGGCCTCGGCGCCCGGACGAAGCGCAACGTTCTCAATCGGCGGCTCTTGGCCCACCGTGAGGACTTCCTCGCCGGCGACTACCTCCGCGACGCCGTCCTCGACGACGGCCGCGAGCAGGAACTGTGGCGGATCAGCGCCCGCGTCAGCGCCGTCAAGGAGGTCGACTACGCCGATTTCAAGGCCGATCTCCAGACGAAGATCGACCCGATCCTCGCCAGGATGACCGAGAAGGGGATCGATGGCGTTTCGGTCGATTACACGGGGCTGGTGCCGCTGGTCTATAAGGCCCAGCACTCGCTCCTCGACGGTCTCAAAATTGGCTTCATCTGGGATTTCGCGATCATCGTCGCGGTCATGATCCTCCTCTGCCGGGCAACGTCGGCGGGGCTCGTTCTTCTCCTCCCCGCCGCCTTCCCGGCAGTCATGGTGTTCGGGGCGATGGGCTGGGGCAACCACCTCCTCAAGGCCTATGCCGACGGCCATCTCCTCATTGATATCGGCACGGTGATGGCGCCGAGCGTGGCGCTGGGCGTGACCGTCGACGACGTCGTCCACTTCATGCTCTGGTTCCGCCGCGGGATCGCCGACGGGCTCGACCGCAAACAGGCGACGATGCTCGCCTACAAGGGCTGTGCCCGCGCGATGTACCAAAGCTGGGGTGTGATCGGCATCGGTCTGTCGGTGTTCTCACTCTCGCCGTTCGGCCCGACGCAGCGTTTCGGCTACATGATGCTCGCGATGCTGACCATCGCCCTGGTCGGCAACCTCGTCTTCATGCCCGCGCTCCTCTCCGGCCCCCTCGGAGCCGTCTTCAGTTGGAGCGTGCTGCGGATCGAACGCAACAAGGCGCTCCGCAACGGCCGGACGACCGTGAAGGAGGATGCGGGGAGCGACGAACTTTCTCCCCCCCATGTCCTCCCCGGTCAGGCTAAGCAGGTCGTGCATGCCTGAAGGCAGGCGCCGCCTCGGCAGGAAGCCGGGATCGGGCCCACGGCACGATGCCAAAGACCAGCGCCATCGGAGTGACTCCGCCCCCGAGGGGCGGCGTCGCGATGAACGGCCCCCCGCGCCGCCCCCACCGCCGGCGGCCCGCGCCACCGACGAGCCCGGCCTTCCCACGGCGACGGTGCTGGTGAAGGCGAAGCGGGCGCGACCGTTCTTCGGGCGCCATCCCTGGGTCCTCGACACCGCCATCGACCGCGTTGAAGGGACCCCCGCCGACGGCGATGTCGTCGATCTGGCCACGCACGAGGGGCGGTTTATCGCCCGCGGGATTTGGAATGCCTCGAGCCGGCTCCGCGTCAGGCTCTACGCCTTTGAATCCGACGTGCCGCTCGACGCCCCCTTCTGGCGATCGCGGATCGATGCTGCCATCGCCCTTCGCCGGACGCTGGGGCTCGACGACCGCTCCGGCGCCGCGCGGCTGATCAACAGCGAAGGAGATGATCTCTCCGGGCTTGTCGTCGATCGCTACGGCGACCATCTCGCCATTCAGGTGACGGGCCTGGCCATGGCCGGTCGCCTCGACGCGATCTGCGACGCTCTCGAAGCGGCGGTGAAACCGGCCGGGATCCTTCTGCGGGGCGCCGACCGGGGCCTTTCGAAGCTCGAGGGGCTCCATCTCCCCGACCGGGTCATCCGCGGCACCGCTCCGGAAGGGCCGGTCTTCATCCGCGAGGGGAGCCTCTCCTGGGGCGTCGATCTCACCGAAGGGCAGAAGACAGGCTTCTACCTCGACCAGCGTGAGAATCGGCGTGCCGCCGCGCTCCTCGCCCGCGACCGCCGCGTCCTCGATCTCTTTTGCTACTCCGGCGGCTTCGCCGTCACCTGCGCCATCACCGGCTCGGCCAGGAGCGTGCTCGCCGTCGACGGCAGCGCTAAGGCGACGGCGCTGGCCCGGGCCAACGCCGACTTCAACGGCGCGGCGAACGTCGCGGTGGAGACAGCCGACGCTTTTGCGCGGATCGACAGCCTGGCCGCCACCGGTGAAAAGTTCGGGATGGTGATCCTCGATCCGCCGAAGTTCGCCCGCAGCCGCGGCGCCATCGAAGAGGCCCTGCGGGCCTACCACCGCATCAACCGCGTCGCGGTCGATCTCCTCGAGCCGGGGGGGATCCTCGTCAGCTGTTCCTGCTCGGGGAGCGTCTCGCGCGACGACTTCCTCGAGATGCTCTCCGCGGTGGCCCAGCGGAGCGGCCGCCAGATCGCCATGCTCGAATGCCGCGGCGCCGCCCCCGATCACCCCGTCAGCGCCAGCTGCCTCGAGGGGGAATACCTCAAGTGCGTCATCGCCCGCGTGGCCTGAGGCTGAGGCTTCACGCGAACCACGAGCGTCCGGCTCGTGTTCGCTTGGCGGGCATCCGCCCGCTGGCAAGACACACGGGCCTCCGGCCCTGAAGCCGCGATTACAGCTTCCGCAGCTGCGTGTACTCGGGAACTGCACGCCAACCACGAGCGTCCGGCTCGTGTTCACTTGGCGGGCGTCCGCGAGCCAACACCGGGTTCGTCGCGAGCCTCGGCTCCTCCACGGTCGGGTCGCATCCAGGCCGACCGGTCCCGGATGTTGCTCCTCATGATCCGCCCCGCCAGGCCGACGCTTGCCGAAGTGTCATTGGCCGACCTATCCTTTGTGCAGCATGTCACCCATAACCAAATCCCTGATCGAGGAACTCAAGCACGCACCGGAGAGTGTGCAGCGGGAGGTGCTCGCTTTTCTGCGGCACCTACGGACACGCGGTGCCGGCAGTGATGGGAGCGAGGACGGGCATGCCCTGCTGCCGCTCGCGGAGTCAGCCTGGGCGGCGGATTGGGATACTCCTGAAGAGGATGATGCGTGGCGGCATTTGTAGGTGGCGACGTGGTCGTCGTGCCGTTTCCTTTCACCGATCTTCAGTCGAGCAAGCGTCGGCCCGCCGTCGTGCTCGCGACGTTCGCACGGGGCGACCTGCTGATCTGCCAAATGATTGGCCGACTTGTCCTTCGCTTGCTTCGGGTGGCGAGCAGGCGTTTGAGCTGTTGCTTAATGCCAGGCTCGACAGATCGGAGGTCCCATGACACGAGCGGCGGCGGCTGCTCATAGGTGACCTGCGCAATCCGGCTGGCTGTCGACTATCCGGGCGAGCAGCCGCAGGCCGCAGTGCCCGGCGCCCGTGTCCATAACGAGTGATCGATCGCGTCGCTTGTGTTCCGTTCGCCCCATGGCCGCGAGTACGGGTCGGGGTTTTTTAGACCGATCCCGTGCCGCGGAGGGGCCGACAAAAACACCGCTTTGGCCGCACTTTACAGCCATTGCGGGATCAATAGGATCGGCGCGGGTTTTTGGGGAAGAACAGATCCACTGAGGGGCCCTAGGGGGTTGTCCGCAGGATCTCTTTACTGAGCTGTCAAGCGGTTGCATGCGGGGCTCCCGAATCGTTTTTTCCGTGGCTGTATTCGGCTTCGGCTCTCGATCCGTTGCTGGTCCATGCTCGCATTGGTGACTATGTTTCGGATTGCCTGACGTTTCGGCACTTCGGGAAGGCGAGTCTTTCTCGGGCAGAGAGCGGGGATAGCGAGCGGATCGCGGAACTCACGCGGGGTTCTGCGGTAGGGGCAGTGGATTCCCTGAGTGATTCGCGGATGGAGGTTCTTCGTTCCGTTTTCATGAGCGGCCGCTACGGCGACGTAGGCCGTAAGAAGAAAAAAGGTAATTGCTATGATTTTTTTTCCCAAGCCTTATTCAATTACGCTTACTGGAGAACCCACCGCGAAAGCTGGGCTACTCTGTTCGCGATTGATTGTCTTTTTCATGGCGATTGTGCTTTCGAAGGCGATTGCAACGTTATGCTCGGGAGAAGTCGCCTTGCCTGATTCGCATGACACCATTGTCATATCCCCAACTCCGCACCTTTTTCGCGGCGACCTGATTCGGATCTGGCCTCATCTAGGCTGGATCGCCGCGGGGTGTGTCGAAGTCGAACCCGCCGATCGGCCATTGCTCGTCAGAGTCAATTGCCAAGTATGGGAAAATGGTGTTAAAAAAGCGGATATTCCAGGTCCTGGAGTCGGGATGAAGCGAACGCGGACTGGACAGGGTGATGAACCAAACTTTAAGTGGGAAGCTTCCATTTCACTCAAGCCCCTGGCCGCAAGCGATGACGGGAACCCGCGAGTGGAGGTTCAAATGGTGCTGCAATATGGCCACACAGTCGCCACTCAAGAGCCAACTGTGGTCGTTGTGCCGCGAGGAGGCGGTTTATCTGGCACGGGAGGGATGACAGAGTCGACGTCAGTAAGTCCTTCCAATACTCATGCGGTATGGCAACACGTAATGTTGCCGAACGCAACGTCTGTTCTGCGCATGGATCCACTCGAAAGGCTCACCGATTGCTTATGGGGCATTGTTATGGTCATCGAAGTAGAGGATTTGGATGAGACTTGAGTACAGCACTGAAGATGCAGTCGGATCACTGCGGCCCGACACCAGGAAGGAGCCGCAACCCGCGACACGGTGAGACTCGATCGCCAGGAAACGAGGCGCCACCGTGCCGAGGCGAGGGCGATCAAGCGAGCCAATCGCTGACTGGGGCGGAAGTAGTTCAGAGGGCCTCCCACAAAAGGCCCTTCTGGCCTCAGCAAGGGGATGGCGGTGGTGGGCACACACCGCGAACCACGAGCGTCCGGCTCGTGTTCTCTTGGCAGGCATCCGCCCGCTGGCACGTCACCCGGGCTTCCGGCCCTGAGCTTTGCTCCTACAGCTTGCGAAGCTGCGTGTACTCGGGAATTGCACGCGAACCACGAGCGTCCGGCTCGTGTTCGCTTGGCAGGCATCCGCCCGCTGGCACGTCACCCGGGCTTCCGGCCCTGAGCTTTGCTCCTACAGCTTGCGAAGCTGCGTGTACTCGTCGATCGTCACCGTGGTGAGTTCGCCGTCGTCACGGGAGAGGATCAGAACGTCGCTGAACACCTTGTCGTCGGGGTTGCGGCGGAAGTGGAGGCCGTGCCGACGACGCTCGCGCCGCAACACCTTTCCCACCGTCGTCGTGCTCCAGGTGGCGGTCGACCCAACCTGAACGCCATGGATCACCTCGACCCGGTCCCCCGGGGTGAGTTGCTCGTAGAGCGTCCGCGACTGGTGTTCTTCTGGCGTCATATCGGCTCTCCCGGTTCTCTTCTGGCGACACACCTACGACGACTCGAGACTCGATTCATAGGGCACGGTCCGTGCCGACCCGGGGAACCCTCGGCGTTCCCTCGGGCCACGGACAAGAAAGTCCTCAGACTTCCTTCGCTTCAATCCACTTCATCATCTTGCGGAGATTGCGGCCGGTCTCGGTGAGCTTGTGCTCGCGCTCGCGGCGGCGGGTGCTCTTGAACATCGCCGCTCCGCCACGGTTCTCGAGGATCCAGTCGCGGGCGAACTCGCCGGAGCGGATCTCTTCGAGGATCTTCTTCATCTCCGCACGGGTCTCGTCGGTGATGATCCGCTTGCCGCGGGTGTAGTCACCGTATTCGGCGGTGTTCGAGATGCTGTAGCGCATGTACTCGAGCCCGCCCTGGTAGAGGAGGTCGACGATCAGCTTCATCTCGTGGAGGCACTCGAAATAGGCCATCTCCGGCTGGTAGCCGGCGTCGACGAGCGTGTCGAAGCCCGCCTTGATGAGCTCCGAGACACCGCCACAGAGAACGACCTGCTCACCGAACAGGTCGGTCTCGGTCTCCTCCGCGATCGTCGTCTCGATGACGCCGCCACGGGTGCCGCCGATCCCCTTGGCGTAAGCCAGCCCGAGCTTCTTGGTCTCAGGCGAGGCTCCAGCCCCGAGCGCGATGAGGCAGGGGACGCCCCCACCCTTTACGTACTCGCTGCGGACGAGATGCCCCGGGCCCTTCGGGGCGACGAGCATCACGTCGTGACCGACGGGGGCCTCGATCTGCCCGAAGTGGAAATTGAAGCCGTGGCTGGCCATCAGCACGGCGCCTTTTTTGAGATGCGGCTGGATCGACGCCTTGTAGACGTCGGCGGCGACCTCGTCGGGGAGGAGGATGTTGATCAAGTCGGCCTGCTTGACGGCATCCTCGACGCTCATCGGCTCGAAGCCGTGCTTCTTGGCGAGATCGTAATTCGGACCACCCGGCCGCTGGGCGACGACGACCTTCAGCCCGCTGTCCCTGAGATTCTGGGCCTGCGCGTGCCCCTGGCTGCCGTAGCCGATGACGGCGATGGTCTTCCCATCGAGGGCCTTGAGATCGGCATCAGCGTCGTAATAGATCGTGGCGGGCAAGGGATCACTCCTCGGATCAGGCTGAAGGAAAGGGGAGGGGGGCTAAGGGGAAAGGGGAGGTGAAAGGCGTGGGGCGGGCCCCACACCTTTCAGGAGAACTGTCTTACTGAGGCAAGCGATTTAGGCTTCGGCAAGCGATTTAGGCCAGCGATTCGCGGATCGACGCCTCGTCGGTGGGGCGGGCGCCGTCGGCCGCCTCGGTGAGCTCGCGGGTCGGCGGGCTCCCCCGCACCATCGCGATCCGGCCGGTGCGGACAAGCTCCAGAATCCCGAGGGGGCGGATCAGCTCGATGAAGCCCTCGATCTTCTTTTCGGTCCCGGAGATTTCGACGACAACACTGTCGGCGGCGACGTCGACCACCCTCCCACGGAACACCTCGGCGAGCTCCTTGACCTCCGTCCGCGTGGCACCGGCCGTGGCAGCGATCTTGATGAGCATCAAGTCGCGCTCGAGGTAATTCCGCGAGCTGATGTCGTCGACGCGGACAACCGTGACGATCTTCTCGAGCTGGCGGCGAACCTGGTCGAGCACCCGGTCGTCACCCCGGAGCACGAAGGTCATCCGGGAGAAACGCCGATCCTCCGTCTCGCCGACGGCGAGGCTGTCGATGTTGTAGCCCCGGGAGGCGAGCATGCCCGAGACATGGGCCAGTACGCCAGGAACGTTCTGGACGGTGGCCGAAAGGACGTGTCGCATGGGGGGGGAGACCGGAGGAAAAGAGTGGGAGCGAGACCGAAACCGAGGCGGAATCGAGGGATGACGATCGGGAAGACGGGGTCGTTTCGGGGGGCAGGGTGGACGCAGTCTGGAGCGAGAAATGGGATGCAGAGGAACACAAGCCGGCCGGGCCGGGGGGCACCCAGCTCTGCGAAACGCGCGTCCCCACAGCCTTGGCCCACGGGGAAATAGCGAAAACAGGCCGAAAATGGCAGCCGGAAGGTATCCCAAGTGTAGTTCGGCCCGCCGGGACGATTCAAGCGGTGCCCATGGCGATGCCCCGTCACGCCCGGTCCTGGCAAGTAAGCGTTGACATGGCCCGGAAAATAGGAATAGTTTGCGGGACTGCCCCCGCGATCGCGGCGGTCTGTCAAGGCACTTTCCGCCTGCTCCCTTTCTTTCCACCCCACGAGTGATGAGCGTGTCGAACGTCCTGGCCCAGGAACTGATCGAAGCCGGCGTGCACTTTGGCCATCGTGCCAGCCGCTGGAACCCGAAGATGCGGCCCTATATCCATGGGCGCCGTAATCTCATCCACATCATCGACGTCCGCGAGACGATCCGCGGCCTGCTCCGGGCCCGGAAGTATCTCAAGCAGGTCGCGTCGACCGGCAGCCTGATCCTGTTTGTCGGGACGAAGCGGCAGGGGGCCGAGGCGGTCGCCCGCGAGGCGTTGCGCTGCGGCATGCCCTACGTCTCCGACCGCTGGCTCGGCGGCACGCTGACCAATTTCCGCACGATCCGCAACCGGCTAGCGCGGCTGGAGCAGCTCGAGAAGCTGATGCCCTCCGACGAGTTCGGCGCCTATTCCAAGAAGATGCAATCGTCGCTGCGGCGGGAGTTCCGCAAGATGGAGCGGAATCTCGGCGGCATCCGCACCCTGTCGCGGCTCCCCGAGTGCCTCGTGGTGTTCGATCCGAAGAAGGAAAAGAACGCTATCAGCGAAGCTCGGAAGATGGGGATCACGACGGTCGCCCTGATCGACACCGACTGCGACCCCGATCTGGTCGATCTTCCGATCCCGGGCAACGACGACTCGATCCGCTCAATCGAGCTGGTCGCCTCCCGGCTCGCCGATGCGATCCTCGAGGGGAAGGTCAACACCTCGTCCGACGCCCAAGCTGCTGCCGAAGGGGCTGACGTCGACGGGAAGTCGTCTCCGAAGGCTCGGTCGAATGTTGCCAAGCGGGTCGCGCCCCGTCCGCCGAAGACCTGATCGGCCGCGGGCCGACTGCCCGGCATGGCGCGGGGGATGGTGGCTGCTTTGTCTTTTGTCCTCCGACGGCCGGCAGGAGCGCTCCACAACGGGGCGCTTCGCCGGTTGTCTTGTTTTGGTCCGGGGCGGGGCTAAGGGCTCTTGAACCGATCAGGAATGATTCCATTTTCCACGTCCATTTCTGGAAGGAGCTTTTTCCATGGCAGAGATCACAGCCGCAGCGGTGATGGCACTCCGGGACAAGACCGGACTGCCGATGATGGAATGCAAGAAGGCCCTGCTGGAGTGCGGCGGCAACACGGAGCAGGCGGTGGAATGGCTCCGCAAGCAGGGCGTCAAGACGCAAGCGATGCGCGCCGACCGTGAAACCTCGACGGGGCGTCTGGCGGTCTACGCCGATCCCGCCAACAACGTCGGCACGATCATCGAGCTGAAGTGCGAGAGCGCCCCGGTGGCCAACAGCCAAGATTTCAAGGCCCTCGCCGAGGACATCGCCACGACGCTCGCCCTCGGGCCCGGCGCGAAGACCCCCGCCGAGCTCCTCGCCCAGAAGAGCCACGCCCACCCCGACAAGACCTTGGCGGAGATCAAGGACGATCTCTTTAACCGGATGCGCGAGGTGTTCGAGCTGGCGCGGATCTGCCGCATTGACGCCCCCTGTGGCGGCTACGCCCACCACGACGGCTCGAAGGCGGCGATCGTCGAGGTCGCGGGGAAGACGACCGGCCCCGACGTGGCCACCGTCGCCAAGGACATCTCGATGCACGTCGTCGCCCTCGCACCGCAGGCGATCACGAAGGAAGACCTCGATCCCGTGGCGGTCGCCAAGGAACGCGAAATCCTTACCGAGGCGGCCCGCGGCGAAGGGAAGCCCGAAAACATCATCGCCAAGATGATCGAAGGACGGCTGCGCAACTTCTTCAGCCAGTGTGTCCTCCTCGAACAGCCGTTTGTGAAAGACGACAAGCAGACCGTCGGCCAGCTGGCCAAGTCGGCCGGGCTCGAGGTGAAGCGTGTCGAGAACTGGAAACTCGGCGGCTGACATCCGCCCGTGCGGGAGACTCTTTTGTGGAGGCCAGACAGAGTGGCGGGAAGGGACCGGAAGCCGGGCCGGTCGGAGCCTTGGGCCAGGCAAACGGGGCCGTTGAAGCGGCGGCGGTGGTCTACCGTCGCGTGCTCCTGAAGCTCTCGGGGGAGAGCTTCGTCCGCCCCGGCGAGCGCGGGATCTCGATGGACGAAGTCCTCCTCGTCGCCCGACAGGTCTTCCTGGCGGCCTCCCGGGGGGTCGAGCTGGCGATCGTGATCGGGGGTGGCAACATCCTCCGCGGGGCCTCATTCACCGCCGGGAACTCCGGCGTCCACGAGGCGACGGCCCACTCGATGGGGATGCTTGCCACCGTGATCAATGGCCTGGCGCTCCAGGATGCCCTCGAGAGCCTGGGGGCCCAGACGCGGCTGATGACGGCGATCCGCATGGACGGCGTCGCCGAGCCCTACATCCGCCGTCGCGCCCGCCGCCATCTCGAGAAAGGGCGGATCGTGATCCTCGCGGCGGGCACCGGCAGCCCGTTTGTGACCACCGACACCGCCGCCGCCCAACGGGCCCTGGAGCTCGAGGCCGATGTTCTCATGAAGGCGACCCGGGTCGACGGCGTTTACTCCGACGATCCGGAAAAAAATCCCCACGCTATCCTCTATCGCGATCTCTCCTACCAGCAGATCCGCGACCAGAACCTGCGGGTCATGGATGTCACGGCGATCTCCCAGTGCATGGAGCACGACATGCCGATCCTGGTGTTCAACTACCGCCGTGAAGGGAACATCGTCCGGGCGATCGCGGGGGAGCGGATCGGGAGTCGGGTCTCGCGGCCGGGCTGAAGGCCGTCGAAAAAGTCACTCTCAAAGGGGGGGAGCGAAACTGGCCCCGGGGTTTTTTGAGCCCGCTCATCGGTCGAATCTTTCTCACTGAACCCCCCATCCAGAGTGAATCACGGCCTCCTTTTCGACGCAGGCTACCGATCCCCCCAGAGCCTGGGAAGTCCTGGTGGCTTGCGGGTTTTAGGGCGACCTTGAGCCCCCAGTCTTCCTTGACTGACCCTCCCCACCGCTTAACAATGGTTCTTTTGGCGGTCACCTCTTTCCCCCTGCCTCGTCGGCTCTGGGTGGGTTGCGGCCGGGAGAGTTCACCATGGTTAGCACGCTGAAGAGTCGTCTGAACAACGGTTGGAAGAGTCGTGGGGCTTCAATGGGGTCGATCGACAGGGGCGTCCGGCGCGGCTTCACGCTCGTTGAGCTGCTCGTGGTGATCGCCATCATCGGCACCCTGGTCGGGCTCCTCCTCCCGGCGGTCCAGGCGGCCCGTGAGGCAGCCAACCGGATGGCCTGCAACAACAACCTCAAGCAGCAGGGGCTGGCCGTCACACTCCACCACGACGCCAAGAAAACCTTCCCTTCCGGCCGCAATACCCGCGAGCAGATCGGGACTTCCTGGGCTTTCCGCATGCTCCCCTACATGGAGGAGACGGCGATCGCCAATGCCTACGTGCCGACGGCCCGGGCCGATGACACCCTCAATTCGCAGTCGATGCGAACGGCCGTCGCCGCGTTCTTCTGCCCCAGCCGGCGGGCCCCGAACAACACCCGCAACTTCGACAACAACAATGACGTTCCTGTCGTCGTGGCGGCCGCGGCCGGCGGCGACTATTCCGCCAATGCCGGGACATACTTCAACTACAGCGCCGAGAATGGGGCGGGTGTCGACGGTCGACAAGCCGGCCCGATCTTCACCTTCTCGGCGGTCAAGGCGGCGTGGGTGACCGACGGCTTGAGCCAGACGATTGCCCTCGGCGAGCGGCATCTGATCCCGGTCGATCCGGCCTGGCCCCAGAACATGGTCCAGTACTGGCAGGGGGACACCTCGATGTTCGCCGCCGACACCCCCCACTGCCTGTTCCGCGACACGGCCCGGGGGCTCGCCAGCGGTCCGAAGGACACCAACAACCGGAAGTTCGGCAGCCAGCATGCCGCCGGAATCGTGAACTTCGTGTTCCTCGACGGCCATGTCGAGGGGCTCACGCCCGACACCGATCTCGATGTGCTGCGGTGGTATTCCACGATCAGCGACGGCAACGACCCGACCAAGCCGACCGACGGCGCTGCTGGCACGGGAACCTGACGCGGCCACCGCTTCGAGCCCCGAAAACCCGGCCCCTCGCCCGACGCGAGTCTGCGCCGACCGTGGACGCCCCCGCCAGCCGTTGAGGGGCGGGACGTTCCACGATTCGTGCCGTGGAACAATGCCAAGGTGGGCTTTTTCCACTGCCTTTGAAGCCCTTGAAGGAGATCACCATGGCCCGTCAGTTGAGCCCCGCAGCCCAGGCCCGCCTCGCAGCGGCCCGGGCGGTTGCCCAGGGAAAACCGCTCCCCACCGCTGCCCCGGGCACCAAGGCCCAAGCGGCTCCGCGGCTGGGATCGGCTCCGGGGGCCATGCCCTCTCCGGAGGCGCCCCCCGCGCCCGGATCGAAGGGGAGCGGCATCGTGATCCTCGCCATCCTCGGCGTCATCGGAATGGGAACGATTGCTGGGGGGGCCTGGATGACCCTCGGCCGGCGGCCTGATCTGGTCGGCGCGACCGCCACGATCCAAAAGGGGCTGCTGAGTGGCGAGATGCGCGGGGCAGTCGGGAAGAAGGCGGTCGCCGAGGTGATCCGCAACGCCGATCAGATGACCAAAGGGGAGCTTGAGACCGCCCGCAAGGCCCTCGACGAGGAATGGAAGCAGTGCCGCGACGAGGCGATCGACGCCTTCGTGGCCGCCCCGGAATCAGACCGGCCGCGCCTCGCCGACGAAGGGATCGACCGGACGATCGCCTACCGGAAACTCCGCTTCGGCCTCTCGCCGCAGGCGCACGAAGAGAAAGGCCGCCGCCAGAAGCCGCCAAAGGACGCCGACCGCCGCAAGCTCTTCAACCGCTACGCCGCGGCCCTCCAGGCCCAGTCGAAGAAGCGCGGCGTCGATCTTCCGGAATGGCAGTGAGCGGGGCGGCCGCCACGACGACCAGCATGATGGTTAAACTGCGAGCTTCGTCCGGTCTACCAGCAGGAGCGATGCGCCCCCGTGAGTGAGTCTTCCCACGGTCAGCATCACCACTACGCGTGGTGGCTGATCATGTGTCTGTGCGGCGTCGACTACTTCAGTACCCTCGGCTACCAACCGTCGATCGCCTTCGAAGGGGCCGGCACCCTTGCCCCCCTCGCGACGCTGGTCCTCGTCCTCGTGACCCTTTTTGGGGCCTACCCCGTCTACAGCTACGTCGCCGGCCAGACCCCCGACGGCGTCGGCTCAATCGGGATGATCGAGCGGCTCGTGAGCGGCTGGAAGGGGAAGATCGGCGTCCTCGTTCTGATCGGCTTTGCTGCCACCGACTTCGTGATCACCAAGACGCTCTCCGCCGCCGACGCCGCCGCGCACCTCATCAGCAATTCGATCTTCGCAGGGAGCGCCCCCCCCTGGGCCCACAATCAGATTGTCATAGCGGCGGTGCTCCTCCTGCTCCTCGGGGCGATGTTCCTCAAGGGCTACTCCGAGGTCGTGGGCATCGCCACGGTCCTCGTCATCGTCTTCCTCGGGCTGTCGTTCCTGATCATCGCCAGCGGGCTGTGGCACCTCCTCAGCCACCCGGCCCTCCTCCAACAGTGGTTTGCGGAGATCGCCTCGGGCACCTACCACCTCCACGAGGCGCCGCTCGAGGGCCACGGCCTGTGGGTGGCCCTGGGGATCTCGCTGTTGATCTTCCCCAAGCTCGCCCTCGGCCTCTCCGGCTTCGAAACCGGCGTGCTCCTGATCCACCTTGTCCGCGGCAGTGATGAAAACCCAGACGACGAACAGGCGCGGATCTTCAACACGCGCCGGCTCATGCTCACCGCCGCCCTGATCATGTCGTTTTTCCTCATCGGCTCCTCGCTCGTCACCGGCACCAACACGATCATCCCGGCCGACGAGCTGCGGATGGAGAAGGACGACGCCGGCGAGATCACCTACAAAGGGAAGGCCCTCGACCGGGCACTCGCCTACGTCGCCCATGGCGAGAGCCCGCTCAACATCAGCCCGCTCTTCGGCCCGATCTTCGGTACCGTCTACGACATCTCCACGATCCTTATCCTCTGGTTCGCCGGGGCCTCGGCGATGGCCGGCCTCCTCAACATGGTGCCGCGCTACCTGCCGCGCTACGGCATGGCGCCGGAGTGGGCGTCGGCTTACCGCCCCCTCGTGATCGCCTTTACCGTTATCAATCTCCTCGTGACATGGGCCTTCAAGGCCGATGTCACCGCGCAGGGGGGCGCCTACGCCACCGGCGTGCTCGTGCTCATGACCAGCGCCTGCATCGCGTCGCTGGTGCACATGCAGCACGAGGCCTCGGCGGGGGCTGATCACCACCTCCTCAAGCGCGTCGCCTTCGCCCTGATCACGCTTGTCTTCATCTACACGACGATCACGAACATCTCCGAGCGCCCCGACGGGATCATTATCGCCTCGATGTTCATCGCGTCGGTGCTCGTGATCTCGATCGTGTCGCGTGTGTGGCGGAGCCAGGAATTGCGTCACAAGGAGTTTCGCTTCGCCGACGACTCCGCGCGCATGCTGTGGACCGACATCTGCGCCGAGGGGGCCTTCCGTGTCCTCGTGCCGCACCGGCCCGGTCACCGCTCACTCGACGAGAAGGAGGCGGAGATCCGCCAGCGCCACCGGATCCCCGCCGAGGTGCCGATCGTGTTTCTCGAGGTCCATTACGGTGACACCAGCGAGTTCGCCAATGCCCCGATCCTCTCCGCCAAGCAGGAGGGGGAGCGGTTCGTGATCGTCGCTCGCGACGTCGTCAGCGTGTCGCACACGATCGCCCAGATCGCCATCGAGATGTGCAAGTTGGGCCGGCCGCTCGACGTCGTCTTCGGCTGGAGCCAGGGAAGCAGCCTCAAGCTCGCGCTCGAGTTCCTCCTCTTCGGCCAAGGGGACGTGCCGAACGTTGTCTACGACCTCGTCGAGAAGGCCGTGCCCGACACGGGGCGGCGACCAACGGTCCTCGTGGGTTGACCGGCGGTGCCTCGTGGGGTTGACCGGCGGTGCCTCGTGGGGTTGACCGGCGGTGCCTCGTGGGGTTGACCGGCGGTGCCTCGTGGGGTTGACCGGCGGTGCGCTGCCAAGGCACCGTCTCACCGCACCGGCTTCACCCCCCAGGCCTCGTCGAAGAAATCGGCGGCGACGATTCTCCCCGGATCGCGGCCATCGGGGGGCACGGCGAGATCGATCACCGCCCAGTCGGGGAGGCGGCGGTTCTGGAGGGCGTTGTTGACGTCGTGCTCCTCGCGGAAGGTGAAGCCGGAGTTGAGAACGAGATACCGCGGCGCTGCGGCGGAAGGCGAGAGCGGATTGGGGTGGATGAGCACCGGGACCCGGCCGGCCCCGGGAAAGCGGCGTTCGCCGGCGGTGCCCGGCCCGAAAACGATCCCCTCAGGCGTCCAGCGCAGCGGCAATCCCGGCAGGGCGCGGGCGATGAGCGGATTGGAAGACTCGTCGCCGAAGAGCACGAGGTGCTTCGTGCGGAGGATCTCGTCGCTGACGTCGTTGGCCTCCACGACCGGCAGCTCGCCGCGGTAGAGGTCGTGCCAGCGGCGCTTCAGGTGGGCAAACTCCTCCGCCACAAAGTGATCGACCGCGGGCGAGAGGCCGGGCCCGACCGGCGGCACGACGACAAACGGCGCTTCAAAGGCCTCGTCGATCGGGCCGGTCAGCCCAGGACGCTTGCGCTTCGTCGGAAGCACGGAAGAGTCGACGATGCCCCACGCGCCGTCGGGAGCGAGCCCCGCGCGGGCCAGGACCACGGCCCCGGTGTCGCCCTCCGGATCGGGGCTCGAGTACGCGATCGGGGTGCCGTCGATCTCGATCCGGCACGGCGCGGGAATGTCGCGAAGATGCACGACGGTGACGTTGGCCGTCGTGACGTCGAGGCTCGACGACTTCAAAGAACGCACCGCGTCGATCCGCGCTGGCGCACAGTGCTCGCCGAGCCCCAGCGGCTCGACCCACCAGGCGTTACCATCGGCGAGCGTCGTGCCGGCCCAGTGAACGGTGTCGGGGGATCGGGCCCGGCCGGCAGCGATGGCGGGCCTGAGGAAGGCGGCGATTGCCGCGCGCGAGGGATCGTCGTAGCGGTGCTCCATCCCGGCGCCGATTTGGTGCGGGATGTGGCGGCCCTCGGCAGCCAGCGTCGCCACCATGATCTCGCTGGCGGCCCGCTGGCCGTCTTTCTCACCCGAGTAGGCAATCACCGGGAGATTGAGCAGATTGCGGGCCACCGGCGGCACGTCGGTAAGGAGCCACAGCCGCGATTCCCATGGGGGCACGTCGCCCGGCTGAATATGAGTGAAGCGCGAGGTGTCGACGAAGCCGGCGCCGCCATGAACCGCGCAGAAACGATCGGTGCGGCGGGCGCCGATCTCCCACGCCCCCGCTCCTCCCATCGAGAAGCCGGCGAGCACCACCCGATCGCGGTCGACGGGGATGACCAAGTCGAGGGCGTCGAGGGCCTCGAAGACGTCGATCATTCCGGGCCCCTTCCAGCCGTTGCAGTAGCGCCCGAAGGGATGGAGGACGATGGCGTCGTGGGGAAAGAACTCGCCGGTCTTGCGTGCCTTTTGCCAGAGGAAGTGGAGATCGGTGTCGCGCTCGCCGCGACCATGGAGCCAGATCCACACCGGCACCGGCTGGGAGCGGTCGAGCCCCTCCGGCACCACGATCCCGTAGGGCTGCACAGAGCCGTCGATCTGGGAGCGATAGGCCAGCGGCACGAATCCCCCCTCGCGCCAGTTTGTCTGCCCAAGCGCCACCCCGTCGAGCCGACGCTCGGCCTCGGCGAGCGCCCAGGTCGCCCGCTCCAGGTGCTGCGGCTCCCACCACTCGCCGCATTCCACGGCATACGCCACCGCCTTGGGAAACACGTCGATCTCCGCCCGCAGCCCGTCGTCGGCAAAGGGAGTCTGGGCGATCCGCTCTTGCAGAGCTGCGAGCCGCTGGGGCACCTGCTCCCAGGCGAGGCGCTGCGCGTCGTCGAGCTGGGCGACGAGGTCGGCGATCGGGGGCGCCGGAGGGGGGAGGCGGCGCTCGATCGCGTCGGCTGCCGTGGCGGCGGCCGTCGCCATGACCGAAAGGAGGAGAAGACCCAGGCGGGGGGCGAGCGGGGCACGGGGGGGAGGGATGATCATGGAGGCCTCGGGGCGTGCGTGTCGGCGGGGATCACCGCCGGGATGGGAGTCGGGAACGCTCTGGCCGCAGGACGCTTGCGTGCCCACTCCCCCCCCGTGAGAATTGTGACTCGGTCGCGGCGGAGAGACAATTCCGCACCCGTCGGGCCGGGGCGGCCGGCCCGACAATCTGGCCCATGGTCCGACGACAGCCCCACGAAGGAGTGTGCCCGCATGCCGGTCGACGAGATCCTCTTGGATGCCGAGGGGCGGATGGAGAAGGCGGTCGACGTGTTCCGTCACCAGCTCACCGGTATCCGCACCGGACGGGCCAACCCCGGGCTCGTCGATTCGCTGCGGGTGGAGGTCTACGGCTCGCCGACGCCGATCAAGGCCCTCGCCAGCGTCGGCGCCCCTGAACCGAACCAGATCGTCGTCCGCCCCTTCGACCCCGGCACGATCAAGGACATCGAGAAGGCGATCCGGGCTTCCGACCTCGGCTTCAACCCGCAGAGCGACGGCCGGGTGATCCGGATCACGATCCCCGCCCTGTCGACCGACGTCCGCAAGAAGATGTCGTCGCGCATCAGGGAGCTCGCCGAGGAGGCGAAGGTGGCGATCCGCAACGTCCGCCGCGATGCCAACAAGGCGGCCGACACCGAGAAGACCGACGGCACCCTGACAGAGGACGACTGCGACTCCACCAAGGAGGAGGTGCAGGAGCTCACGAAGACCTACGAGGCGAAGGTCGCGGATCTGGCGCGGGTCAAGGAAGCGGAAGTGATGGACGGATGAGCCCCTCCGGGCCGGTCGTCGGGAGTGGGGTCGATTTTTCAGGGCCCGGGCACTCGGCACGCATGATTGGATCGCCACCTCTGGAAGCGCCGGTGCAGGCCACGGGGGTCGTGAAGCGCTACGGGCAGCGCACCGTGCTCGACCGCGTGTCGCTGAGCGTGAAACCGGGGATCACCGGGCTCGTGGGGCCCAACGGCGCTGGCAAGAGCACGCTCGTGAAGGCGATCCTCGGGCTGGTCCGCCTCGCCGAGGGGAGCGTGCGCGTGTTCGGGATCGACCCGCGCCGCGAGCCCCGCGCCGTGCGCCGGTTTGTCGGCGTCGTCCCGGAGGACGAATGCGCCGTACCGGGGCTGTCGGGGGTGGAGATGGTCCGCTACGCCGCCCGTCTCTCGGGGATCCCTGGGATCGAGTCACTCCGTCGGGCACACGAGGTGCTCGATTGGTGCAATGCCGGCCAAGAGCGCTACCGGCCGGTGGAAACCCTCTCGGTGGGGATGCGGCAGAAGATCTCTTTTGCTGCGGCCATCGTCCACGACCCCCGGCTGGTGATCCTTGACGAACCGACCAACGGCCTCGATCCGATCGAACGGCGGGCGATGCTCGGCCGGCTCACCACCCTCGCCCGCGAGCACGGCAAGACGATCCTGATCTCGACCCATGTCCTCCCTGACGTCCAGGCGATCTGCGATTCGGTCATCGTTCTCGCCGCCGGCCGCGTCCGGCTGACGGGATCGATCCGCGCGCTGACGCACCCGCCGACCCCGCAGGAGCGGCTCGAGGTGGCCGGCCCGGTCGACGAGCTCGTCCGCCGCCTCGTGGCCCGCGGGATCCCTGCCCGCCGCGCTCACTCTGCCGACTTCTTCCCCACTGCGGCCGGTTCCGCAGGTCGATTCTGCGCCGCAGTCGGGACGATGGCGGCGGAGGATGGCGCGCAGGAAGGGGTGGTTCTCCTCCAGCTCTCCACCCCGGATGCCCTCGCCGGAATGTGGGCGGAGGTGGGCCATCTGGGGATCCGTGTCCGATCGCTGACGGCGGCCTGCCGGCCCTTCGAGGAGGTGTTTCTCGAGGCCCTCCAGGCCCCCCCACTGGAGTCCCTCCATGCCGCTCCATGACGTCGGCTACCGCCCTTGGCAGGGCCGGCGCTCCGGCTCGCTCGCCGCGATCTTCGTCATCGCCACGACCGGCCTCACCCTGGCGTGGACAAGCCGCTGGCTGCGCCGCGCCGTCTTCTTCGCCTGGAGCCCGGCGCTGGTTTTCGCCGGGAGTTTCTTCGTCTTCGAGCAGGCGATCGACGAAGGGCGACTCGACTCGATCCGTGAATCGGCCCGCCTCGGCCGAAATGTCGACGGCGTGGGGATCCTCGGGCGGGTGATTGCCGGGTCGCTCGGCCCGGTCGACGACCCGGCCGATCGGCATCTCGGCCCTGAGGAGCGGGCCAACAAGGCGCGCCGCATGGTCTGGGCGCGGCTGATGCTCGCCTTCATGCGCTCCCCCCAGGCGATCCTCCTGGCGATCGTGGTGGGGCTGGTGGCGCCGACGCTGGTGTCGCGCGATCTGCGCGTCAAGGCCTGGCTGATCTACTTCACGCGCCCCGTGGGGAAGTTTGAGTACATCGCCGGGAAATTGCTGATCCTCGGCCTCCTCGTCGCCTCGATCACGATGCTCCCGGCCTTGAGCCTGTGGGTGGCGGGGGTGGCGGTGAGCCCGAGCCTGTGGGTGGCGGTGACGACCTGGGATCTGCCCCTGCGGATCATCGTGGCCAGCCTCGCCCTGGCGATCCCCACGGTGCTGATGGCGCTGGCCTATTCGTCGGTCACCGCCGAGAGCCGGATCGCGAGCTTTGCGTGGTTTGCCACCTGGGCCGCCTGCTGGATCGCCCACACGTCGCTGTCCACCGCCGACATGGCCCGGCTGGTGAGCGACGATTCGGTCGCCTCCCAACCGTCGGTTCCGGGGCAGTTCTCGGTCGAGGAGGGAGCGGTGCCAACGAGCCGGGCGAATGTCCGCCGTCGAGCGCCGGCGGAGGATCTCGGCGAGACCATCGTCGACTTCATCCAGGGACTCGAGGGACGCGGGCCGGGCGACGGCCGACGGCCCAACGCGCAACGAGCTCGCTGGTTCTCCCGGGTGACTGGGGTCGACGCCACCATCGATCGCTGGGCCTGGCTCTCCCCCTATCATGCCCTCGGGGTAATCCAGGCCTGGGTGTTCGGCATTGAGCACCGCTGGGAGGCGATCCTCCCCCCGCTGCTGTCGCTGGGAAGCGTGTCGGTCGTCTCGGCCGTCGTGCTCTGGTGGCGCGTCGACGCCCCCGCCCGTGCCTGACGCCCCCCGCAAGCAGTCCCCCGCACCAGAGCCCCCATGATCTCCCTGTCCCACGTCACAAAGCTCTACGGCTCCGTCATCGGCGTCAACGATGTCACGGTCGAACTGGGCGCGGGCGCCTACGGCCTGCTCGGCCCCAACGGCGCCGGCAAGACGACGTTCCTCGGTCTCGTCACCGGGCAGCTTCGTCCCTCCATCGGCGAGGTCCGGGTCTTCGGCGAGCGCCCCTTCTTCAACGCCCGGGTGCTGCGGCGGATCGGCTACTGCCCGGCATCCGATCTCACCGAGCGTTCCGCGACGCCGCGGGAGTGGGTCCGCTACCTCGTGCAGCTGTCGGGCTTCACACCGGCCGCGGCCCGGCGGCTGGCCGAAGAAACCCTCGAACGTGTGGGGCTCGGCGAGGCGGCCGGGCGCCCCCTCTCGACGCTCTCCAAGGGGATGCGGCAACGGGCCAAGCTCGCCGGGGCCATGGCCCACGATCCCGATCTCCTCGTTCTCGACGAACCGTTCGACGGCCTCGATCCGGTGGCCCGCCATGAGCTCGTGACGCTCGTGCGGACCTGGGCGCAGTCGCGCAGCCTCCTCGTCGCCAGCCATCTCCTCCACGAGGTGGAGGCCCTCCAAGCGGGGCTGGCGGTGATCCTCGGCGGTCGGCTGGTCGCCAGCGGCAGCGTCCATGAGATCAACCAACTCATCGACACCCTCCCTTCGGAGGTGCGTGTCGTCTCGACAGCGCCCCGCAGGCTCGCGGAGCTGGCCTGCCGCTGCCCCGAGGCGGAGGCGGTGCGGTTTGTCGGTGCCGACGCCTTCATCGTCGACACCCGGGCCCCGCGGCTGCTGGCGGATCGGGTCGTCGAGGCGGCCAACGCCGAGGGGATTCTGATCCGCGAGCTCGTGCCGGGAGACCGGTCGCTCGAGGGGATCTTCGGCCGGCTCGTGCAGGTGCACCGTGGGGTGGCACCATGACCGGCCAGACGCCCCCACCGGCCAGGGCAGCGGACCAATTGGCTCCCCTTCCTACCCTGGCTCCCCTTCCTGCCCTGGCTCCCCTTCCTACCCCGGCTCCCCTTCCTGCCCTGGCTCCCC
>SIAG01000271.1 GCA_009691925.1 Planctomycetaceae bacterium | reverse complement strand
CCCTTCGGGAATCGTCCGGCAGGCATCGACGAACACGATCAGCGAATCGACATGCTGCGGCAGGACCTGCTTGCAGATCTGGGTTTTCAGCTCACGCACCTGCTCCGGCTTCATGCCCGGGGTGACCTTCGCCAGCCACTCCAGCGCCGTCGGCGTAAGGAGATCCCCCTCGAGCACCACCTCGGGCCCGACACGGGCGACGACCTTCGTATTGCCGAGCGATTCCGCGCCGGGCACCGGCGCGCTATCCTCCACCGGCTCGTCGAACGCCGCCTGGATCACGCCCCCGGCTTCCTCGGCCTCTTCGGCCCCGGAAAGTTCCTCGCCGAGCAGCGAGAGGGGGGCGCCGGGACGATTGCGGATGCTCGAGAGAACGTGGTTGTCGCCGGCCGGGCCCCCCGGCTTCCCACCCGGCCACGACTCCGGCCGTGACACCGGGCGGGGAATGTGCGGGGTGAGATTCGGCGTGGTCGAGGTCGGTGACGGGCCGTTGGCCATGGTCACGGGGGCCTGCGAGGCCCCGGCTGATTGCTGATCAAATTGCTGCGCGATCCGCTGGGCGTTGGCCAGGGGAGGGGCCGCGGCCCCGGTTGCGAACGCTACCAGCGCCCAAAGGGGGGCTGCAAGGCTCGGGTGGCGGCGGGGACCGATCAGCGGCATGGTCGTCCTCCGGCCACCGTTCAAAAGGTGGCCCTACGATCCCTCCCGGCTCCGCTTGATGCGGGCCGTGAGGGGTTGCCGCGGTGGGGGCGGCGGGGAAGGGGTGGCAACAGGTTTGTCGGACGGAGGTTCCTTGGGGCGCGGAGTGTTAGAAGGCTTCGTCTCGCGCCGCAAGACCACCCCCAGGGCCGCGATCAGACTCTCGGGATTGGCGAGAACTGAGGGGTCGAGGGGAAGATAGGCAGTCCGATCGTCGACCAGCCGCAGCCGGCCTGCGGCCCCACGCCCCGTTTCCTTGATCGCCTTCATGCGCCGCAGGTCATGGTGGCGGATCACCACCATCCCCGCCTCGCGGCCGATCGAGTCGACCCCGGAGGCCTGGGCGGCGACGCGGAGCCGTGCCCGGGCTAGAAGCCTTCCCACCGCATCGGGGGCGGGGCCGAAGCGGTCGGCCAATTCCGCGGCCAGGTCTTCGATATGGCTGTCGGTGGTCGCCCGGGAGAGCCGGCGGTAGATGTCGATCTTGGCCCGCAGATCGCCGACGTAATCGCGGGGGAGGAAGGCGTCGCCGGGGAGGTCGAGCGTCACCTGGGGGGGATCGGAGGAGGGGATTCGCTTCATCCCGCGGACTGCCTGTTCGAGGAGGCGGCAGTAGAGCTCGTAGCCGACGGTGGCGATGTGGCCGCTCTGCTGGGTGCCGAGGAGGTTGCCGGCGCCGCGGATCTCGAGGTCGCGCATTGCCAACGAGAACCCCGCCCCCATGCTCGAGAATTCCTGGATCGCTCGCAGGCGCCGCGCGGCGGTGGGGGTGAGCCGGGTCGATTCGTCGACGAGCATGTAGCAGTAGGCGCGGTGGTGGGAGCGGCCGACACGGCCGCGGAGCTGGTGGAGATCGGCCAGGCCGTAATGATCGGCCTCGTCGACGAAGATTGTGTTGGCGTTGGGGATGTCGAGCCCACTCTCGATGATCGTCGTCGCCAGGAGGATCTGCGTCCGCCCCTGGATGAAGTCGATCATCACGTCCTCGAGCTCGGTCTCCGAGAGCCGGCCGTGGCCGATGCCGATCGAGGCGTCGGGGACGAGCTGCTGAATCCGGTGAAACACGAGGTGGATGTCGTGGATCCGGTTGTGGACGAAGAACACCTGGCCGCCGCGGGCCAGCTCGCGGTCAATGGCGTGGCGGATCATCGCCGGATCCCACCGCGACACCCGGGTTTCCACGGCCAGCCGGTTTGACGGCGGCGTCGTCAGGCTGGAGATGTCGCGGATCCCGAGCATCGACATGTGGAGCGTGCGCGGGATCGGCGTCGCCGTCATCGTCAGCACGTCGATGCTCGCCCGCAGCGCTTTGAGCCGCTCCTTGACGTCGACGCCGAAACGCTGCTCTTCGTCGACGACCAGGAGCCCGAGGTTGTGGAAGTGGATGTCGGATTGAGCAAGCCGATGGGTGCCGATGACGACGTCGACGGTGCCTCGGGCGAGCCCCTCGAGCGTCTCCCGTTCCTCGGCCGGCGAACAGAACCGCGACAGCGACCGGACGGTGAAGGGAAACTCGGAGAACCGAGCAGCGAAGCTGCGACGGTGCTGCTCACACAGCACGGTGGTGGGGACGAGAACGGCCACCTGATGGCCCGCCTCGACCGCCTTGAACGCCGCCCGCATCGCCATCTCCGTCTTCCCGAAGCCGACGTCGCCGCACAGCAGCCGGTCCATTGGGCGGGCCCGTTCCATGTCGGCCCGGATCGCGTCGGCCGCGGTCCTCTGATCAGGCGTGGGATCGAACGCAAAGGCGTCGGCGAACTGCCGCTGCCAGGTGGTGTCGGGGGGGAAGGCGATGCCCGGGCGGCTCTCCCGCTTGGCATGCAGCTCGATCATGTCAGCAGCCATGTCGGCGATCGCCTCACGGACAGCCTGCTTCTGTTTCTCCCACAGCTTACCCCCCACCTTGGCGAGCTTCGGCGCGAGCTTGCCGCCGCCGACGTACTTCTGCACCAGCTCGATGGCGGAGGCGGGGACGTAGATCCTCGTCGCCTCGGCGAACTCCAGATCCAGATACTCTTCCGTCCGCCCTTCCTTCTCGAGCAGCCTCAAGCCCTTGTAGCGGCCGATGCCGTGGGCGAGATGGACGACGTAGTCCCCTTCGTGGAGATCGAGGAACGTGTCGATCGTCCGCGAGAGGCGTTGCCGCGGAGCCCGCGCCGTCACGTCCTCGCGGCGGAACAGCTCGGCGCTGGAGACGAGGACGAGCTTCTCCGGAACGAGTCGAAAGCCGCCGGAGAGGTGGCCGCGGGCGAAATGGAGGCGACCGGTGCGGGCCGGCGCGCTGGCGGCGAGGAGCTCGGAGAGCCGCGCCTCCTCCGCCTCTGACGGGCAGACGACCCACACCTCCTGATCGCGTCCGACCGTCTCCAATTCATCGCGAACACGGTCGAGCACGCCGGTGAACCGCTCGACACTCTCCACCGAGAGATTCGCGCTCGCCTCGAGGCTCGACGGAGCGACCGCCGCGAGCGTCACCGACGGGAAGCGGTAGATCCGCCGGAAAACATCCTCCGGCTCGGAGAGCCCGACATCGGCGCCGAGCCGCTCGAACGTCCGCCGCGCCTCGTCGGCGAGCTCGCCGGGCTCCACCAGCGCCCACCACGATCCGGCCGGCACGATGTCGGCCAGCTGCGTGCGGCGCTCCGGGACTGGCGCCGGAGGGGGCGCCGCATTCCCTTTTGCGCGGCCGCGCTTGCCAGCCGCCGCCGGGGGGGGCTCGGCCGGTGCCGGCCGGGGCGTGGCGGAGAGGGCGGTGACGTCGATGGCGGCGAGGGTCGCCACGCTCCGTTGGGAGACGATATCGAAGGTCCGCAGCGATTCGATCTCGTCGCCGTCGAGCTCGAGGCGGACGGGGCGATCCCAGTCGAGGGCGAACAGATCGACGATCCCGCCGCGACGGGCGAACGTCCCCGTGGCTTCGAGGGCGTCGACGGCCCGCCATCCCCGCGAGCCGAGCCAATCGGCAAACTCCTGCGGGTCGAGCTTTCCACCCACTTCGAGCCGGCGGGTGCTGGCCTCGATCTCGCGCGGATCGGCCAGTGGCGGGAGGAGGGCCTGAATCGAGGTGACGACAATCTTCGGCCGCTCGCCGCCGGGCATCGTGAGCCGTTTGACCAGCAGCAGCCTGCCGGCCGTGGCGGGATCTTCGGTGGCCTCCTCGTCCCCGACGGCAAAGGTCTCCAGCGCCGGCAGGTGAGCAACGGGGAGATCGGTAAACAGGGCGAGATCGTCGACGAACCGCTCGGCATCGACACCATGGGGGAGGACAACAACGAGGATTCGCTCGTCGCCAAGTTCGCTCGCCAAGCTCGCGGCGGCGAGCGCAGAGCTCGAGCCCCAGGTTCCGCCGATCGTAGCGCCGTGTCCCTCTTCGAGACTGCTGACGACGTCGGCGAACCCGTTGTGCGAGCGCAGAAGTGCGGCCAGCCCTGCGAGCCGCGAGGAGGGCCCGGGAACGGGCGGCCGGAAACCGGTAGGCGGGGCCACGCGGAAAGTCTAGCAGGGACAGGATTCGAAGGAACCGGGTTTCACCCTTCGAGTTCTGGGTGTGCTGGGAAGCACCAACGCGAATCCAACGCTGTACCTCCGGACCTGGCCGAGGTGGTCGCTGCGTGGGACCAGCTGCCAGAACCCGTCCGGGCTGGGATCGTGGCCATGGTGCGGGCCTCGGGAGGGTGAAGCCGGGCTGGGCAGTAAGCGATCAGGAACTGCTCCAAGGATTGATCGGCAGCCGTCATCGCCATTGGCAGGCCTGAACCTCATCGCCGGGCCTCATCACCCGGGACGAGCCCTTTCCCGGGGCTTCCATGCTGATTCAATTCCCTCCGCCGCCAAATTGAATCCCACCTCGAACCGATTCCTTGACGGAAAAGAAAGCCTTTCCTACGATGGATTCCAAGAGAGGGGGTGTGCCCTCTCCTGAGAGGTCTTCCGAGGAGAAGTCCAGTGAACCAGCGAAACACCACAAAACCTCCCCGCGATTCTTCACTGCGCACGGTGATTGAGTCCCTCGAAACTCGGGCGATGCTCGCTGGCGCGGGACCCGAATCGTGGAGCGCGTCAGGGCTTGCTCCCGCCCCCCTCGGCACCGGGGTACTTTTTTCCAGCGGAGTCATTCTGACTTGTTCGAGCCCCCCGCCCGGCTCATCTGGCACCTCATCGCCTCCTGCCCCGACCTCAGGCTCTGGCGGCACGACGTCCGGTGGCGATCTGTGGGATTCCTTCAGCGTTGGATCTGGGGCTGGAGGCTCAACGTCCGGCTCCACCGGTGGCCTGAGTACCGACGGCCCAGCGCTGTCGTCGCAGTACAACGGCGGATCGGGTGTCGGGAAGGCAAGCGGTACGAGCAGTGGCTCTGGCGGCACGACGTCCGGCGGCGATCTGTGGGATTCCTTCAGCGCTGGATCTAGGGCTGGAGGCTCGGCGTCCGGCTCCACCGGTGGTGTGAGTACGAATGGCCCAGCGCTGTCGTCGCAATACACCGGCGGATCGGGCGCTGGTAAGGGAAGCGGTACGAGCAGTGGCTCTGGCACGACGTCCGGTAGCGATCTGTGGGATTTCTTCATCGCTGGATCTGGGGCTGGAGGTTCGAAGTCCGGCTCCACCGGTGGCGTGAGTACGGATGGCCCGGCGCTATCGTCGCAGTACAACGGCGGATCGGGCGCTGGTAAGGGCAGTGGTACGAGCAGTGGCTCTAGCGGCACGACGTCCGGTGGCGATCTGTGGGATTCCTTCAGCGTTGGATCTGGGGCTGGAGGCTCGAAGTCCGGCTCCACCGGTGGCGTGAGTACGGATGGTCCGGCGCTGTCGTCGCAGTACACCGGCGGATCGGGCGTTGGCGGTCAGGGAAATGGCACCGTTGGCACCCTATCGAACGCTGAACTCTGGCGTTTGTACTGGTCAGGTGCTGGGGCCGGTTCCTCGTCGTCCGGCTCTGATGAAGGCTCTCTCGCCGACGACCCGACCATTTCGGCTCAGTACACCGGCGGCTCGGGCATTGGCCGCATCACGCCATTGGTCTACTACCCCGAGAGCGACGGCCCGCCCGTCTTCCAC
>SIAG01000270.1 GCA_009691925.1 Planctomycetaceae bacterium | reverse complement strand
GGGTTGTTTGGCTGCGAATCGGCAACAGTACAAATCCGGCGTTGCTCGAGTGGCTGGAACCGCTCTGGGGCGAAGTCGCGCGGGAACTCCGAAACGGGCAAGGGCTCGTTGAAGTGGGCGAGCGGTCAAAAAGCTGACGGCTTTTCGCACGACCGATATCCGTGAGCCTTGACGCTCAGCGGACAGGTCGGCGACGACGTCAAGGCCTACCAGGAAAAGCAGATCCGGAAAGCGCTGGAGGAGATTCATGAAGACGACTGATTCCTATCACAAGTGGGTCGAATGGAGCGAAGAGGACGGTGTCTCCATCGGAAGTGCCCCGACCTCATCTCCGGCATCCACGGCGATGATCCGGTGCGGGTGTACGCCGATCTGGCCCAGGTCGTCGAGGAGGTTGTCGCCCATTTCCAACTGTCTGGCCGGCAGCTCCCCCCTCCTCGCGTGCGGCCCATGCAGGAGGTCGGCTGAGCGTGCCCGGCTCGGACGAACAGGCCATCTCGGGATGCCTGATTTCGTTGGCGTCGCCGCTCGACATCGTGATGCGAAATACGGCGGCGGTCGGCCGGCAGGGACTTGCCGGCTCGAGGCCGCTCCTGCGAAAATCCAACGATGAAAATCGTCCTCTGCTATCCCGTCGAAGGCCGGCACATCGATCAGATCCGGGCCGCCGCCCCCGACGCCCGCGTTGTCGATGCCGGCCAGGAACGCGTCGCCGCCGAATTGCCCGACTGCGACCTCTTTTGCGGCCACCCGAAAGTGCCCGTGCCGTGGGACGACGTCGTGCAGCGCGGGCGGCTGACATGGATCCAGTCGTCGGCCGCCGGGCTCGACCATTGCCTCGTGCCGTCGGTCATAGCTTCGCCGATCACGGTCACAAGCGCCTCAGGGGTCCTCGCCGATCAGGTGGCTGAACACGGCATCGGCCTGGCGATCGCCTGCACGAGGCGTTTTCCGCTCTTTTTGGATCAGCAGGCGAAGGGGGAGTTTGTCCGCCGGCCCACGAAGGACCTTACCGATGCAACGGTCGGCATCGTCGGCTTCGGCGGCAACGGCCGGCGGCTTGCGCGCGTGCTCGTGCCCTTCAACGTGCGGATCCTCGCCACCGATTATTTTCCGGTCCGAAAGCCCCCCCATGTCGAGTTTCTCGGGGGGCCCGAGACGTTCCCTGAAATCCTCCCGCAGGTCGACATCCTCTTCCTCTGCGCCCCGCTCACCGCGGCAACGAGAAACCTCCTCGATAAGGCGGCCTTCGCCGCGATAAAGCCGGGGGCGATCCTCATCAACATGGCCCGCGGGAAGATGGTCGACGAACATGCCCTCGTCGACGCCCTGGAGAGCGGCCGACTCGATTCGGCGGCCCTCGATGTCACCCCCGATGAGCCTCCGGCGGCCGAAAGTCGGCTGTGGCGGGCCCCGCGCCTCATCATCACTCCCCATGTGGGGGGGCAATCGTATCGCCGAATCGATGCAATGACCGACTTTTTCTGCGATAATCTAAGTCGTTCCCTCCGGGGGGAGGAACTGCGCAACCTCGTCGACAAGCGGCTCGGGTTTCCGGAGCCACAGGCCGACTGGTGACCGACCGGGGTGCGGCGACTGCCCCGAAGCGAGCCAACGATCCCTGCAGGCCTTTCCGATGAGTACCACCATCTACCAAGAAGGACGCCCAACTGTTTCGGTGGAGGGGGCGGAAGGGGTGGTGGCCAGTCGTTGCCCCGAGGAACTGCTCGCCCGCTACGCCGAGCTCCTCCAGGGGGGTCGCCTCTCCTGGACCGAGCACCATCACCTCGAGCGGCAGCTCGGCGCGGGAGGGCAGGGGGTCGTCTACCTCTCCACCCGCCGCGGGTCGGATTCGTTCACAGTGCCGGTGGCGCTGAAGTTTTTCTCGCCAGAGCGGTATGAGTCGGAAGGCCTGTATGTCGAGGCGATGGGGCGGATCGCCAAGGTGGCCGCCCGCGTCGCCCAGATCCAGCACGACAATCTCCTCGACGTCCACAACTTCATCGAGCAGCGGCGGATCCGCATCATGCAGATGGAGTGGATCGACGGCTACGACCTCTCCCGGCTGCTCATGCCGGGGATCCTCGATCAGACCCGGGCCCGCGTCTCCGACGAGCGCTTCCGCTACCTCAACAACTGCGTGCTCACCGCCGGACCGCAGCAGTCGCGCTTCAAGCCGGGGATCGCGATCGCGATTGTCCGTGAGGCCCTGGCGGGCTTGGCAGCGCTCCACCGAGAGGGGATCGTCCACGGCGACATCAAGACGGCAAACATCATGATCAAGCGCACCGGCAACGCGAAGATCATCGACATCGGCTCGGCCCTCGCCCTCGACGAGGTCGCCACCAATCGCACCTGCACGCCGGCCTACGCCGCCCCCGAGGTGCTCGAAGGGCGCGAGATCGGCCCCCGCTCCGACCTGGCGAGCCTCGGCTACGTCCTCATCGAGATGCTCGCCGGCCAGCCGCCGTTTGCCGGCCTCAATTCCTACCGCGATCTCGTCGAGGCGAAGCGGACGCTTGCCAACCGACTTCCGCAGATCCTCCCGGCGGAGGTCAGCTGCAACGAACTGCTGATGAACTTCACCCGCAAGCTCGTGGCCGCCGATCCCAACAAGCGTTTCTTGAGCGCCGAGGATGCCGACCTCGTGAAGGAAGGGGCGGCGAGCTTCCACCGCCAACTCATCGTCGGCGGCCTCGCCAGCGAATACGACAACGAGATCCGCGCCTGGCTTGGCGATCTCGAAGAGCCGGCGTGACGGCTGGAAACCAGCCGCCGGAATCAACCACGTGAATCCACGGTGAAAAAACGACACAGCCCGGCGTTCCGATGACGGAAGCCGGGCCGGGGCGGTGAATCCTGCGAGCGGTCAGCGAGGGTGACGGGACTCGAACCCGCGGCCTCCAACGTGACAGGCTGGCGCTCTAACCAACTGAGCTACACCCCCGAGTTTTGCCGCCGCAACGATTTGCTCCGGCAGGCAAGGGACGGGTCGCCGCCTCGCAAGAATGAGAAGTATAGCCAGACGACACCCGGGACGACACCCCGGAGCATTTTTTTGTCGCCCGCACCGCCGGCCGGTCAGAAAACCCCGCGGGTGGGGTCAAAACCCTTGCGGACGGCAAGGTCGAGATCCTGCCTCGCCTGGGCCTCGAAGCCGGCCGCGGCACACGCCTCACCGCGGTGTTGGTGCATGACCGCCAGCCCCTGTTCAACAGACCTCAGACGAAGCTCGAGCTCCGTCGGGTCGACCCGGCCCCGGCTGACTTCGAGCCGGTCGCGGAGGGCCTGCATCCTGTTGATCGCCCGATTCAGATCGTCGATCGCCTCGTGATGGCGGCCGAGGAGATGGAGAATGTAGCCGCGGGTGTCGAGGTGCTCTGGGAGGTCCCCCGCGCCCCTCTCAATCGCCAATTCGATATCGGCCAGCGCCTCCGGAAGTTCGCGCTTCACAAGCGCCCGAGTGTAGGCGCGGAGGTTCAACGATTCCGGATCGCCGGGCACCGTCATCCCGACGACCGCCTCCGCATCGGCCAGGGCCTCGTCGGGCCGCTCGAGGACGGTGTGCACCAGCGCCCGGAGCCGGCGGGCCTGCGGCGCACGCGGAGCCAGTGCCACGGCTTGATCGGCATCGCGGATTGCCCCGGCGGGATCGCGGTTTTGGAGCCGGAGTTGGCCGCGGAGGACAAGCAGATGGGCGTCTTCGGCATGCCAAGCCACCGCCCGCTCGACCGCCGCGAGGGCCCCGACGACATCACCGCGGGCCTCGCGCCCGGCCGCCTCCTGGAGCGACCACTTGACCACCTCGTCGCGGACCACCGGTAGCAGTTCGGGGATGGCGACAGCCGGGACGAGCACCGCCGCCACGAGGAAGAGGAGCAAATACCGTTTCCGCCGGAGGGGACTCTGGTCTTCCCGAACCTGCCACGCGGAGCGTTCAGCGGCGAACGGGGATCGGGGAGGGAGATCGCCGCTCCCGGCCCCTCTCGCCGCGGCGGTCGGCAACGGGGCACCGGCCCGCCCGCGGCCCGGCAAAGGTCCGAAAACCTCAAGATCGTCACGGGGACCCTCGAACTCCGACGGGGTCGGGAAACCATCGCTGTCGTAGCGCATGCGGGCTGGCACCTCAGGCGACAATTCTCCCTCTATCCTAGTCACGAGGGGCAGCGGGGCACAATTGACGGGCTCGAAGCGGAGCCGTAAGGTGGATTTGAAAGCGAGAGGGACCACCATGCCGCTGTACGAGATCGAGACCAGCGCCCACATCATCATCTCCTGGGCGGCGGACGAGCAGGCCGCGGCGGCCGTCGTCGAGGATGCCTATCCCGGCGAACGGATCGTCCGCCTCACGCGCCGCCCCCGTGATTGCTGGGTGATCTCCAAGTCGGCCCTCGGCCTGACCTGCTCGACCCACGACCCTTGCAACACAGCGCGCGAATGCCTTGCCAAGGCTGCCGGCGACAAGCTCCATGCGATCCGGCTTTATATGCACGAGACGGGAGACGATCTGGAGCGGGCGCGGAAGGTGATCGAATCGAACATGGTCATGGGATGGTGAGGAGGAAGCAGGCGACGGGGTTCGGCCGGCGGCCGAGGGCGGCGGCGCCGTTGTCGGCCACCGCGACGAGCATCATCCGTCCGTCAGGGAGGCGGGGGCCGGCACAGAGCCCCTCGAAGTTGACCCCCAGCGCTCCCTTCCAGAGGAGCGTTTTGGCAACCGGCGTGACGCCATCGGTAGCGAGATTCCCTTCGCTGTCGCCGACCCTGGCCGCCGTCGACGTGTCGACCAAATAGATCCGGTTTTCTAGCGGCGGCACCCCGGCCGCAGCGCTCCGCTCGAGCACGAGGAGCCGCCCTGGGCCGAGCGATACCAGCGCTACCACCCCGGAATAGAGCGGCCCGCCGAGGATCCCCAGGCGATCATGCGGTGGATCGACTTCATACACCAATTCGCGCCGCTGCTGGATCGGATCGGAGCGGGCGCCGATGGCCGCCGCCGGATCGATCGGCAGGCCGACCAAGCGCACCCGTCCGGCGATCCCCTCCGCCACCGCCGGGCCATCCCGCTCAAGGGGTTCCTCGTTGGCCGTCCAGAGCCATGCGCCGTCGAGCTCGACGGTGAGCGCTTCCGGCCCCCGATTGGCCCGCGCCGTTCGGAACGGCCCCGCCAGCGACACCATCCCCGCCTCCCGCAGCGAACGCGGGCTCTCACCGGCCGGCCGATCCCCGGCGTCCTCCTCGGAAAACTCGCGCACCGCGGGTGTGTCTTCTTCGACGACAAACCACCGCCGTCGTCGATCGGGCCCGGTGAACACGGCGAGATCCTCCCAGTCGCGGAGGCGATCCAGCGCGATTGAGCGCTCGAACATCACCGTCGGCGCGGCGGCGTGTCCGTCGGGGATGACCGTGAGGAAGAGGAGCCGGTCACTGCCATCCATCACCGCGGCGTACGACTCCCCGCCCAGCCACGTGATACCACTCAACTCCGCCACCGGCCGACGGATGCCGTCGGCATCGACGACCACCCCGGGGGCGTTGACCAGCCCCGCAGGCTCGACGCTGATCCCGGCCGCCGTGTCTGTCGGGGGGCGATCCTCGGCCACGCCCCGGCCGATGGAGGGCCACAGCCCCACCACAATCAGGGCCGTGGCGACGCTCCTCCCTCCCCGGCATGACCGCAGCGCGGCGCGGCGGCGAGGTGAACCGGAGTTGGGGGGAGAAGCAGGCATGGCTCGCCGAATCTATCACCAACGGCCGTCGACGGTCGGCCCCGGCGATCGAGGCCTCAAGCCTCCCTGCGTGGTCAATCTTGCCTAG
>SIAG01000269.1 GCA_009691925.1 Planctomycetaceae bacterium | reverse complement strand
CTCCTCGATGTCTGCGGGACCCCGGTCGACTCGTTTGGCGACGCCACGACGAAGCTGGCGGAGATCTGACGGGGGCGGGGTGGTCGCTCGCTTTGGTGAGACGCGGCGGCCCGGAGCCTACCGGAGGTGTAAACTCTCCTTGGGTGAGGCAGCCAGGCGCGGAGGGAAGTCTGATGCAACGGATGGTTCCCGCAGGTCGTCGCGTGTCGTCGTGCGGCAGGGCGATCGTCGTCGTCATGGGCTTGGCGGCGCTGGCCCAGGCCCAGCCTGCCGCTGGCGATTCTCGCGAGAAAGCCCCCCCTCAAGGCGTCACTGACCTGATCTCGGTCGCCGGCGCCGGCGAGATCCGCGGCGCGGTCGTGAAGCGCTTTCCCGACGGCTCCCTCGATGTGGCGGTGCAGCGCGATTGGCTCGAGACGAGTGCCCCCGAGGCGGCCGAGGTGCTCGGCGCCCAGGAGCGCCGGCAGACGAAGGCTGTCATGGAGGCGCTCGCGAAGCGCCTCGCGGCGGCGATCGCCGCCCTCCCGGAGAGCCGGACGCGGACCCTCGGGCTCCTGCGCCGCGAGGCCGATCGGGTCGACGGCTGGCTCTCAGCTGCCGAACAGGCCGGCGATCGTGATGCGGCAGCGCGGAGCGCGGACGAGGGGGGGGCCGATCGACCGATCCGCCCGCCGGCGGCGAGGCGGGGGGAATCGCAATTCACGCTCCTACGGATCGGACCGAAGCGGGTGAAGACAGTGCGACCGAGCGGGCAGGACGCGCAGCGCATCGCCCGCTGGGCCTGGAGCGAGCGGCTGGAGGATGTCGAGGGGCGCTCGGCCGCCGATCTGACGAAGGAATTGCAGGGGCGGGGGATCGATCCGCTCTCCCCACCGCCGGGGCTCGGCGACCGCCTGCCTCCCCTGCCACAGGATGACCGGGAGTGGGCGGCGCGGATGGCGCTCGTGGAAGACGCGCTCGGCGACGCTGTCGCCTTTCAGGGTTTCGGCGACACGGTGGTGAAGGCCGGTGAGGCCGAGGGGGGGCTCGCGGGGCTCCTCCCGCAGTTGGGGCAGTTGCTTGGCGGTGGCAACGGGGCCCTCGGCGGCCTGGGCCTCGACGAGATTCTCGGCGGGCTCAAAGGCAGTGGGCTCCCGGGAGCGCCGGCGATTCCCCCTCCGACGCCCGGGGGCGCCAATCCCGCCGGCAAGCCGGCCGAGCGATGGCTCGTTTCGGCTCGCGCCCAGGCGGCCGATGTGGGGCATTACCGGGCGACACGCGTCAACGTCGACGCGGCCAATGGCCGGGCGGAGGTGGAGTCTGTTTTCGAGGTCCGCATGGCCGATGGCTCGTGGGAGACGATCTGGCGCGAGGTCCGTGCCGCCGATGCGGCCCGGGCCAACGACGCGGCCGTGGAGCGGATCACGGCCGACGAACGGATCAGCGGCCTCCTCCAGACGATCCGTGGCATTGGGCTGGTCAACGAGGCGAGCATCATGCAGGCGATCCGCGTCGGTGCCGCGACGTCCACCGCGCAAGGGGAGATCGACACCGCCTTCAACGACTACCGCAGCCGCCACATCCAGCGCCTCGACGGCCCGCCGCTGCGCTGGGATGGGCGGTAGATCTTTGATGCCGTCCGGAAGCGGATGAGCGTCGTCGTGCAGGGGATGGATGGTGGCCGGTGGCTCGCCACGAAGGGCGCGGTCGCTGCCGGCTCACCGCGGCCCTGACAGCCGGTGCTCGAGCCAGTCGTAGGCCTGCCGGCGGATCTCGGGGGGGAAGTCGTGCCCGCAGTCGGGGGTGACGACGACGAGCCGCTCGCCGGCCGGAGCGACTCCAGGCTCACCGTCGAAGAGCCGGTGGACCGGCAGCGCCTCGGCGAAGGCCCGCCGGACGCCCGCCACGGCGAAGTTGTCGTCACCGACCGGTGAGTTTGAAAAGAAGCTCCGCGGGGCGAAGCTGGCGATCACCTCGGGGAAGTCGAAGGGGATGCGGCCGGCATCGAGGGCGTAGGTGTCGCGAATCCGTGGCATGTAGCGGTCGCTCGTCCAGCCTCTGACATCGCCAGAGTAATAGTCGGGGAAGGGGGTGAAGCCGCAACTGCTCACCACCGCCACGAGGCGATCGTCGAAGGCGGCGGTGAAGATGGCGTTGTGGCCGCCGAGGGAATGGCCGATGGCGCCGATCCGTTTGTCATCGACCTCGGGGAGGCTCGCGAGCAGATCGACCCCCCGGAGATTGTTCCAAACGGCCTTCATGCTGCCGCTGGCGTAGCCGCGGTCGGGTGTTTGGAAGTCGTAGGCGTATTCGCCGAACGACGGGTAGTCGGGGACAAGGCAGACAAAGCCGCGCTCGGCCAGTTCATGGGCGTAGTGGAGATTGGGGAGCCCCCCCAGCCCAGCCGGCTCGTCCTTGCCGATGTTGTTGGTTTGGTGGAGGCAGAGCATGGCCGCGGCCGGGGTGGCGGTGGCCGTATGGGGTATGAGGAGCCAGGCGGGAACGCGATCGCCGGGCTCGGGGGTGTAGCGGAGCTTGCGGCGGAGGTAACGCTCGGTCCGTTCCTCGTCGACCACCTCGACCTCGAGCGGCACCCGGCGGTCGGCACCGGGAAGCGGGCCCATGACGAGCTCCATCCGCCGACGGATGTCGGGGATCTGCCGCTGCCACGTTGCCGCAGAGACCGCCTGTGGCATTTGCGCCCGATCGGCATCCTGGGCCGCCGCCGGCAGCGCCATCAGCAGCGTCAGGATCCACAGCCAACCGCGTCCGTTCATGTCGATGCTCCTCGGGGCGATGGGGGGCAGGGGCTTTCAGGGGCGTGACCTCGGAGCCTGGAAAAACCTCAGTCTCCCGACCCCCGCCCACTCGGAATCCCCCCTCGATCTGATAGCCTACCGGATCGCAAGCCCTTCTTTTCCAGCCTCTCCGTCGGAGCTTCGACCCATGTCCGCCGACACGCCATCCCTCTCGCGCCGCCACCTCCTTGCCGCCGCTCCGGCCGCGGCCCTCGTCGCGATCGCCGCCCGGGGGGCCACCCCGGCCCGCGCCGCCGATGCGGCGCCGGTCGACACGCTCATCGAGCCGCCGGCCGGTAAGTCGATCCTCCTCTCCTGCAAGCTCGGGATGATCGCCGGCGAGTCTGGAGGAAAGGCGCTGTCGCTTGTCGAGCGATTAAAGATGGCGGCCGAGGCCGGCTTCGACGGCGTCGATCTCGACCAGGCTGGCGGGATCACGACGAGCCAGGCCCGGGCCGCGGTCCGCGAAAGCGGTGTCTTTGTCCACAACGCCATCAACCACGAGCACTGGGGGAAGCGCCTCACGAGCCCGAATCCCGACGACCGGGCCACCGCCGTTGCGAACCTCGAGCACTGTCTGCGTGTCTCCCATGCCGCCGGTGGCAGCGGTGTGCTGATCGTCGTCGGCCAGGGGGGGGACGGGCCGGAGGCGGAGATCGAGGACCGCTGCCGCAATGAAATGAAAAAAGTGCTGCCGCTGGCGGCGTCACTCGGCCAGCCGATCCTGATCGAGAACGTCTGGAACCGAATGATGTACGACCACGACGCGCCGCCGGAGCAGGGGCCGGAGCGATTCATCGCCTTCGTCGACAGCTTCAAGAGCCCGTGGGTGGGGATGTATTACGACATCGGCAACCATTGGAAATATGGCCAGCCGAAGGATTGGATCCATGCGTTCGGCCACCGCTGCGTGAAGCTCGACATCAAGGGCTTCAGCCGGAAGAAGAACGCCTTCGTCGACATCGTCAGTGCCGACGACGACGTGCCGTGGGGCGAGGTGCGCGAGGCGCTTGCCGACATCGGCTTCACCGGCTGGGCGACGGCCGAAGTCGGCGGCGGCGAAGTCCCGCGCCTCACCGAGGTCCGCAAGCAGATGGAGCAGGCGCTCTACGGCTGACAGGGGGCGGGGGCGATGGGTCGCGGAAGAAGGCTTTTCATGGCCTCTGCGTGATGCCATGCTGAATCCATCAGCACGGCAGACCCGGAATCCGAGAGGGAGATGAACCGTGGCCTCATCAACGTCGTTGTTTCCCCGCATCAAGAGCGTTCGCGGTGTGATCGAGGGGCCGAGTGATCTCCCGGCGACAGGATCGATCGGGGATGCCTGGTACGAGGAGTCGGTAGGAAAGTTGTGGGTGTGGGATCCTGACGGTATCCGCTGGCGTGAGGTGACACTCTGGCAAGGGCCAAGCCGTCTAGACCCGATCCTCCGTCCACCATCCGGAGCGGGTCCACAAGGTGGGGCTTTGTCCGAAGGCCTACTCCAGGAACGGTTGCGGAAACTGACTCCTCAGGGCGTTGCCGCTGCCGTCGACTTCATCGATTTTCTCATTGCCAGAGAGAGGCGAGATGCGGCTCGCCGTGACTTCCTCGATGGCATGAATCGACAGCGTGCGATCGACCTTCCGCGACTCTCCGACGACGTCATCGACGACTGTTTAACCGACCTTGCCTAACTCCGCGTCGTTCACGTCATCGTAGCCGGGCAGCTGGCTGTAAATCGATTGCCGAATGAGTGGCAGCAGGGCATGACCTGCCATAGGCCGAAGCACGGCAGCTGGCTGAACATCGCTGAGAACGAACTCAGCTCCGTCACGAGGCAATGCGTCTCAGGAAGACGATTCGGCGAGCTGCCAAGATTGCACTTCGAGCTGTCTGCCTGGTCCACGGATGTCAATACGAGGCAACGCGGTGTCGACTAGCAAAAGAAGGTTCAAGACGCCCGTGGAAAACTCAAGTTCCTTTACCCGAAGAACAAGTCGTGACGTGGCACGAGAAGTCATTGACACGTTCCGCGGCCAGCGTCAGAGAAACTTGCTCGTACGACACACTCACGGAATCACTTTGGCCGCGGCGGCGAGTCCCACGCGGTGAGTGCCGGAGTGATCGGGAGCGGGGAAGAGTGTCCGCGGCAATTGAGGGGGCCATCAAACGCGGTTGCGGCGCCGATAGAGCAACCACGCCGTGATCGCGGCCACCAGAGAGGCGTTACTCACGATCAGCCAGCGCCTGCGAGCCGAATCCAAGGATTTCCCGGAGGGAGATGCGTCGATCGCCGTGGGCGCGATTGGCTCGCCCGTCACTCTCGCCAGATCGATCGTCGCCGAGCGGCGCTGTGGATCGTTCGCGGCAAGTTTCGACGCCAGAATCCTCTCGTAGAACCCCTTGGCGGCATTCAGGTCTCCCGCCATTTCGGAGGATAGCCCCAAGGCTTTCAGGAACGAGGCCGCACTATTGTGATCGGGAAAACGCTTAACGAAGGCAATCATCGCTTCCGACGCCCGTTCTTTCATGGCCTCGTCTCTTTGGGCTGCTGCCTGCAACTCGACAGTCGCGTTCGACATGAACATCGGGTCGTCGGAGGCATGGGGAAGCGCCTCCGACGCCCGGCGGCGCCAGCGGATGGCTTTGGCGTAATCTCCCGCCAAATACATCGGCGCCGTGATCCGCTCGAACATGACCAGCGGCTCCCGGTGGTGCCTCGGATAAACCCTGGCAAAACGCAGAATACGCTCGAAGCCCTCTTCATCCTTCCCTTGGTCGATAACCAGTTCGATCCGCTTCCGCTCCGCCTCGAAGACGTCGTCGGTCCGGTCTGCAGGGAGGTCCGAAATGCCGACACGATCCGCGTCGGGTTCCGGGACTGCCGCCAACACGTCGGCGGCCTCGTCGGTCCGCCCCATGGCCGAAAGCAATTCCGCCAGACGCGAACGACAGGCCGACGTAAGGAGCGGATCGGCTGCGAGGGCGAGCCCTCGCCTGAAAGCATCGATCGCCTGATCGTACCGGTCGAGTTTGGCGGACAATTCCCCAATCGATACTAGG
>SIAG01000268.1 GCA_009691925.1 Planctomycetaceae bacterium | reverse complement strand
GGTCCATCTCAACGTCCTCGAGCAGTTCCGCCCGCAACTCAACAACAGCCACCGCGACTGCCGCTTCCTGTTCCTCGGCAACGCCTCACCAGTCGTCCAGCTTGACGTCCTCAATCAGGCCAAGGAGGCCGTTTTGACCGTCGCCGACACGATGGACCTGTGGATCAACATCCAGCGCGACGAACTCGGCCAACTCCTCCAGCGGATCGACGGCCTCGTTCTCAACGACTCCGAGGCGAAACTCCTGGCGAACGACGAGAATCTCGTCCGCGCCGGACAGGCCATCCTGAAGATGGGGCCGAAGTTCGTGGTCGTGAAGAAGGGGGAGCACGGGGCGATGTTCTTCAGCGAACACGAGATGTACGTCCTGCCGGCCTACCCCACCGCCCGGGTCGTCGACCCCACCGGCGCCGGCGACAGCTTCGCCGGGGGGATGATGGGACACCTGGCCGCCCTCGGCCGCTTCGATCCCCAGGCCCTCAAAGAGGCCCTCGCCTACGGCGTCGTCACCGCCAGCTACACCGTCGAGGACTTCAGCCTCGACCGTCTGACCGCCATCGACCGGGCCGATCTCGACCGCCGGCTGGTCGAATACCGGCAAATGCTGATGTTTTAGGCCGTTCATCCCCGGCAACCGCGGCCGGGGGAGGCGTTTTAATGAACCTGAACGGCTGTTCAGAAAAAGTGCTTGCCTAGCCGGGCCGACACCGATACTATACCCGTGTTCAGTGTTCGTTTCCGTGGCGAACCGCTCGATTCATGGTGGCGACGCAACCACCCCGGGCGCCCTGCCGCGGAACCGGCCCCGTCGACGACGGGCCGGCAACGAACAATCGGCTCCGTCTCGGCGGGCCGAACAGTCACTCGGGCCCGCCCGGCGTGGGCCCGATCATGCGGGAGGCTCGTCATGGTGGTCGCGGAAGCATCGGTTCTTGAAGAAATCGCGGGCGGATTGGCTGATGGGCAGGGCGCCGGCGCGAGCGCCGGGCCTGTCGTTGGCTCACGGCCCCGCCCAGAAACGGCAATCAAGGGAGCGAACGGACGGATGGCAAAATCGAGCAAGTCGGAGCCGAGACGATCGGCGGCGGATTCCAAGAAGAAGCGTGGCGGAAAAAGCTCCACAAACTTCCTCGACAACAACCCGCTCCTGAAAAACACCCTGATGCAGATCGAGAAGGAGTTTGGCGAGGGGTCGATCATGCCCCTCGATTCCGACTCCCAGGTGCCGATCGAGGGCATTTCGAGCGGCAGCCTTTCTGTCGATCTGGCCCTCGGCGGCAAGGGCTTCCCCCGCGGGCGGATTATTGAGGTCTTCGGGCCGGAATCGAGCGGCAAGACAACGCTCGCCCTCCATGCCGTGGCCGCCGCGCAGAAGAACGGCGGGATCGCCGCCTTCATTGATGCCGAGCACGCCCTCGACCCGAGCTGGGCCAAGAAGCTTGGAATCGCCCTCGAGCGGCTCCTCGTCAGCCAGCCGACCAGCGGTGAGGAGGCGATGCAAATCACCGAACTGCTGATCAAATCCAACGCCGTCGACATCATTGTCATCGACTCCGTGGCCGCCCTCGTGCCCCAGAAAGAGCTCGATGGCGAGATCGGCGATTCGTTTGTTGGCCTCCAGGCCAGGCTCATGAGCCAGGCGATGCGGAAGCTCACCGGCGCCATCGCCAAGAGCAAGACGACCGTGATCTTCATCAACCAGATCCGCGAGAAGATCGGCGTGATGTTCGGCAGCCCCGAGACAACCCCTGGCGGCCGGGCCCTCAAGTTCTATTCCTCATGCCGGGTTGACGTCCGCCGGATCGGCACCCTCAAAGACGGCGAGGATGTCGTCGGCCAGCGGGTGCGGGTGAAGATTGTCAAGAACAAGGTGGCGCCGCCGTTCCGGATCGCAGAGTTCGACATGATGCATGCCAACGGAATCAGCGTGGAGGGGGACATCCTCGACCTCGCCGTCGCCGCCAAACTCGTCGACAAGACCGGCACCTGGCTCCGCTTCGGCGAGGTCCACCTCGGCCAAGGTCGCGAGAAGGCCCGGCAGTTCCTCAAAGACAATCCCGAGGTGGCTGCCGAGATCCGCCAACGGGTCCTCGACAGCAAGGATGACTTGATTGGCGGCGAGGGGGGGGAATCGATCTCGTCAGACGACGACGATGGTGACGGCGGCAGCGACGAGTGATCCCCCCGCGGCGAAACAGTCTGCGGACCAGGGCTTTGATGCCCCCCCGCTGACTCCACACTCCGCGTCCGCCCAGCCGCCTACCGGGGCGGCGGGCCGATGCGATCCGATCCACCCACGAGTTGTCGACCCAAGCGACGACTCGTGGGTGGTGTCGTTTCCGCTCGCTCCTTTTTTGCCGCTCCGGCGCGGGCCAACCGGCGTGGGCCAGGGAGCGGAGGCGTGTATGGGGAGCGGAGGCGTGTATCATGTCGCCTTTCCCCGGGACGGTGCTCTCAGCCTCTGACCCGCTCCCTCCCATCGAAAGATCATTCCTCCGTCTCTTTCCTGTCCCTCACCGTGTCCATGGAGCCGATGCCGACATGAAGGCCGATGAACTGCGGGAAGCCTATCTGGCGTTCTTCGAATCGAAGGGCTGCGTCCGCCGCCCCAGCGACGTCCTCGTGCCCCGCTGGGATCCCTCGGTGTTGTTCACGCCGGCCGGCATGAACCAGTTCAAGGATCACTTCCTCGGCAAGTGCAAGCTCGACTTCACCAAGGCGACCACCTGCCAGAAGTGCCTGCGGACCGGCGACATCGACAACGTCGGGCGGACCGCCCGCCACCACACGTTCTTCGAGATGCTGGGAAACTTCAGCTTCGGCGACTATTTCAAGCGTGAGGCGATCCACTGGGCGTGGGAGTTTCTCACGGCGAAGGGCTGGCTCAACATCCCCCCCGAAAAGCTCTCGATCACCGTCTATGCAGACGACGACGAGGCCTTCCGGATCTGGGCCGACGAGATCGGCGTGCCCCACGGCAGGATCAGCCGCCTGGGCGAGGACGACAACTTCTGGCCGGCCAGCGCCCCCAGCCAGGGCCCCGACGGCGTCTGCGGCCCGTGCAGCGAGATCTTCTACCGGATGCCCGATGGCAGCGATGTCGAGATCTGGAACCTCGTCTTCACGCAGTTCAACCGCAAGGGCTCCCCCCCCGACAACCTCTCCCCGCTCCCCAGCCGCAACATCGACACCGGCATGGGGCTCGAGCGGACCTGCGCCATGCTCCAGGGGGTCGACAGCAACTTCCACATCGACATCCTCCGGCCGCTGGTGGAGGCGGTGGGGGATGTCTGCTCGAAGGAGTATCTGCCGGCCGACGACGACGGCCGGCGGATGCGCCGGATCGCCGACCATGTCCGCGCTTGCACGTTCGCGATCCACGAGAACGTTCTCCCCGGCAACAACGAGGAGAAATACGTCGTCAAGCGGCTGCTACGGCGCGCCGTCCTCGACGGCCGGCAGATGGGGATGAAAGAGCCTTTCCTCCACAAGCTCCCGGGAATGGTCGCGAGCCTCATGGCCCGCCCCTATCCAGAGCTCGCCGAGAGCGTCGAACGCGTCGCCACGGTGATCAAGCGCGAGGAGGAGTCGTTTATGGCGACGATCGACGACGGCCTCGAAAGGATCGAGAAGCTCTTTACGGGGCTGAAGTCGTCGGGGCAGGGGACCGTCGGCGGCGCTGATGCCGCCGATCTCTATACCACCTACGGCTTCCCGCCGGAGCTCCTCGAGACCCTCGCCGCCGAGCGCAACTGCCGCTTCGACTGGGACGGCTTCCGCGCCGCGATGGACGAGCACGGCAAGGTGTCGGGCGCCGGCAACCGGGTGGAGGTGTTCAGCTCCGGCCCGCTCGACGCGCTCAAGAAAACGATGCACGGCTCCGCATTCCTTGGCTATGACACGCTTTCCGCCGCAGGAAAGGTGCTCGGGATCGTCGCCCGTGGCCAGCTCTGCGACGCCCTTTCCAGCGATGATTCCCCGGCTCCAGTGACCGTCGTCCTCGACCGGACGCCGTTCTACGGTGAGTCGGGGGGCCAGGTCGGCGACATCGGCTGGCTCGAGTGGCCGGGGACCGGCGCGGGGCGCTTCGAGGTCCTCGACACGCAGCGTGAGGGGGGCTTCATGCTCCATGTCGGCCACCTCCGCGGCGGCACGCTCGATCTGGGGGCCACCGTCAGCGCGAGCGTCGACGAAGACCGGCGTGCGGCGATCCGCCGTGCCCATTCGGCGACGCACCTGATCCACGCCGCCCTCCAGCACCACCTCGGCCGCCACGCCGTTCAGCAGGGCTCGAAGGTCGATGCCGACATGCTCCGCTTCGACTTCTCCCACTCGAGTGCCGTCGGCCGCGAAACGCTCGCCGCGATTGAGTCGATGGTCAACCGCAACGTCCTCGCCGCCGTCCCGGTCGGCGCGAGGCTCCTGCCGCTGGCCGATGCCCGTCACGAGGGGGCGATGATGCTCTTTGGCGAGAAATACCCCGACGTCGTCCGGATGGTGTTTGTTGGTGAGGTGAGCCGCGAGCTCTGCGGCGGCACGCATGTCAGCAACAGCGGCCAGATCGGCCAGGTGCGGATCACCGGCGAGGAGAGCGTCTCGGCCGGCACCCGCCGCGTCAGCGCGATCACGGGGCTCAAGGCCCTCGAACGCTTCCGCCATGCCGAGGCGACGCTCGCCGAGGCCGCCGGCACCCTCCGCGTGCCGGTGGGAGAGCTCCCGACGCGGCTCGCCGCCCTCGCCAAGGAAGTCAAGGATCTGAAGAAGGCGAAGCCTGTCGCCGCCGCGACCACGCTCGCGATCGACGAGCTCATCGCCGCGGCCACGACCGTCGGCGACACCCGGATCGTCGTCGTCAACGCCGGCGGTGCCGACGTGGCGGCGATGCGGCAGTGCATCGACCAGCTCCGCCGCAAGGCGAGCCCGGTGGCGGTCTTCCTCGGCTCGGCCGACGGGGAGAAAGTGACCCTCGTCGCCGGCATCAGCCGCGAGCTCGAGGAGCGGGGCCTGTCGGCCGGAACGTGGATCCGTGAGCCGGCGGGGATCGTCGGCGGGAAGGGGGGAGGCAAGCCTGACCTCGCCCAGGCCGGCGGCAAGCTCGTCGACAAACTCGCCGACGCGCTCGCCGCGGCGAAGACCGCGATCGAGGGGCTGCTCTCGAAGTGAGGCCGGTCGGTTCGTGAGTGGCGATTGGTCGCGGGCTGGTTGGTCGCGGGCTGGTTGGTCGCGGGCTGGTTGGTCGCGGGCTGGTTGGTCGCGGGCCGGTTGGTCGCGGGCCGGTCGTTCCGTTGGATGACTCGGGGCGCCCGTTCTCGTCTGGCAAGAACGAAAAAAACGGCCGGCCGAAGGGTTCGGCCGGCCGCTCTCTTTGCAAAAGAACTGAGCTCGCTCAGACGAGCTTTTCCAGCGCCGCCAGGGCGGCCTCGTAGTTCGGCTCGCTGGCGACTTCCTTGACGAGCTCGCCGTAGACGACGTGCCCCTTGGCGTCGAGGACGTAGACGGCGCGGGCGAGGATCTTGAGCTCGTCGATGAGGAGGCCGTAGGCCTTGCCGAACTCGCGGTCCTTGTAGTCGCTCCCGACCTTCATCGCCGTGATCGACTCGGCGCCGCAGAAGCGCTTCATCGCGAAGGGGAGATCGAGGCTGACGGTGAGGGCGTTGATCTTGTCGCCCAAGCTCCCGAGGCTCTCGTTGAACTTCTTTGTCTGCACCTGGCAGACGGGGGTGTCGAGCGAGGGGACGACGCTGAGGATCGTCGGCTTGCCGAGGAGATCGGCCTTGCGGATGTCTTGCATCGCGTCACCGGTAAGGGTGAAGTCCGGGGCCGCTGCCC
>SIAG01000267.1 GCA_009691925.1 Planctomycetaceae bacterium | reverse complement strand
CCTGACATTCGGCGAGTTCCGGGGGGGCAGTCGGCCCCCGGGGCCTGCGACTTTTCCGACCGTGCGGGTCGAGGCACCCTGGCCAACGGGGATTGAAGTCCCTCTGCGCCCCGGTCGGGCAACCTCCCGACCATCCACGGGCTAGAGTTTTTTCGGATGACTCGCTGACGGCACGAGGCCTCGGGGAAGCCGGATCGATGATGCGCACCGTAAGGTTCCTGACCGGATTGGTGATGGTCGTGACCGGGGTCTCCCTGGCCGCACCGATGGCCACGCGGCTCGTCGAGGCCCACCGAGGCGGGGCCAACGGCGTCGAATCGGCGCCACAACTGGCTCCGGCGGGCCCCGCAGCCTGGGCGGGAGCGGGCCCGGTGTCTGCTCCGGGCCCCGCGCGGGCTGGTGGTTACTGCATTCCCGATCCCCGCTCCGCGGTCGTCGGCGCCCCCGATGGGGCCGCTCCCCAGGAGGCGGTAGGCCTTCCTCTCCCGGCCGACGATCTCCACGCCCCCTCGGCGGGCTATCAGCCGCCGCCACCTCCGGACGTGCTCCCGGCGTCGCCGACCGATCTGACGCTCGCCCCTCCCGCCTTCAACAGCACCTACCGCTCGACCCTCGACGTTCCCCCACCCCCTCTCCTCGACGTCTCGGCGCCGGCGCCGCTGGCGGTCAGCACCCCCACCCGTGACCGTCAGGCGATGTTGGCGGTGGGGCAGATGTCGGGTGGGGGAATGATCCACACCGTGTCGGCCGAGATCCATCCGGTGCCGCTCGACACGTCCCTTTCGCCGCGGGCCGGCAGCGTGCCGGTGGCGATAACGCCGGCGGCATCGGCCGCTCCCAGCCATTACACGATCCGGGACGGTGACGATCTGACCTCGATCGCAGCCCGTCTCTACGGTCACCCCGGTGCTGCGGAGGCGATCTGGTCGGCGAACCGTGACCGGCTGGCCGATCCGGCAGTCCTGCCGATCGGGCTCTCGCTCCGCATTCCCCCCACCTGGGTTCCTCCCGCGGTCCGTCAGCGGGGGCTCGCGGGCGGGGGGGCGGCGATCGAGCCGGCAAGCCGCCCGGCTCGGGTCCGGGTCGCGCCGGGAGAGTCTCTCGAGAGCCTCGCGGACCGGTTCTATGGTGACCGTGCCATGGCCGCCCGGCTGTGGGAGGCCAATCGCGATCAGCTCCGCAGTCCGGCCCTCCTTGTGGCCGGGATGGACCTGCGCCTCCCCTGACGGCGGGGATGGTTGGGCCAGCGACGGGGAAAAATCGACATGGATCGCGTCTCTGCCCGTCGGATTGGGTAGAATCCAGCTTCAATTCCGCCCGGGCCTCCTGAGGGGTCGGGCCGCTGACGCCGAGGGGGGAGCATGGCAAGCCATATCACCGCAGACGGAGAGCCGGAAGGCCCCGACGACGGGGCGATGGAGACTGCGGCAATCCTGTCGCGCGACCTTCCGGCACTCGCTGCCAGCCTCGTGCTCCATGTCGTGCTCCTGCTCGTGCTGGCGCTGGCCGGCGTCGCCACGCCGCCGCCGACCCGTCCGTCCGTGACCGTCATCGAGACGCCCCTTGAACGTGACGAGGAGATCGATCTAACGCCGCAGGAGATGATCGTCAGCGACATGCCGGAGGAGACCGGTGCCGCCGGCGAGGATCAGTCGGCTGATGTCGCCCAGTCGCTGGCCCCGGTCCTCGACACCGTTTCGATGACGCCCGTGGAGGCCAGCCCGGAACTCGTCGGCGACATTCAGGTCGACCCGCTCGATGCGCTCCCCACCGCTACCGAGATCGACCAGGCGATTGTCGTCCGGGGGGCGGTCGGGGCGACGACCAGCGGCGCTGCCGGGGCCGTCGACCGGTTGACTGCCGAGATCGACGCTTCGCTCCAGCAGCGGCCGACGGTCGTCGTGTGGGTGTTCGACCAGTCGGTCAGCCTCTCGGCCCAGCGCAAGGATATTGCCAGCCGGCTGGAGCGGGTGTTCCAGGAGCTCGGGGCCGACCGTTCGCAGCGGCACCGTCCCGATCTCCAAAACCTCGTTGTTGCGTTCGGCAAGAACGTTTCGCTCGTCACCAAGAAGCCGACCGACGATGTGGCCGAGGTGATCCGGGCGATCGATGCGGTGCCGGTTGACGATTCCGGCGTCGAGATGACCTTCGCCGCGATCCGGTCCGCCGCCGACAGCGCGAGGATCTACCGCACCTCTGCACCGAAGAAGAACGTCATGATCGTCGCCTTCACCGACGAGGTGGGGAACGACCAGCAGCTCGCCGATCAGACGGCACAGCACTGCCGTAAGCTCGGCATTCCCGTCTATGTCGTCGGCGTGCCGGCGCCGTTCGGGATGCGCGAGGTGCGGATGAGATACGTCGAGTTCGACCCCAAGTTCGATGCCGGGGAGGACGAGCAGTGGGCGGTCATCGAGCAGGGGCCCGAGACGCTTTTCCCCGAGGTGGTCCGTGTTCGCAGCGGGGCTCGTGAGGACGAGGCGATCGACTCGGGCTTTGGGCCTTTCAGCCTCTCCAAGCTGTGTGCGGAGACCGGCGGGATCTATTTCCGCGTTCATCCCAACAGTGGCGAGCGCGGCCGGGTCACCAACCAGATGGTGGCGCCGATGGCAGCGCAAATCCGCTACTTCTTCGACCCCGACGTGATGCAGACCTATCAGCCCGATTACGTCTCAGCGGCGAAGCTCCAGCAAGACATCGCCGCCAACGAGGCCAAGCGTGCGCTCGTCGAGGCGGCCCGATCGACCGAGATCCAGCCGATGGAGTCGCCGGTGATGACGTTCCCCAGGCGCGACGAGCCGTCCCTGGCAGGGCTCCTCTCCGAGGCCCAGAAGGCGGCCGCGAAGGCCCAGCCGCGGATCGATGCGATCCATGCCACGTTGACGGCCGGTGCCGCGGGGCGCGAGGCGATCAAGGAGCGACGGTGGCAGGCGGGCTACGACTTGGCGCTGGGGAGGGTGCTCGCGGCGAAGGTCCGCACCGATGCCTACAACCAGATGCTCGCCCAGGCCAAGCTGGGGATGAAGTTCCAGGACGAGAAGAGCGACACCTGGCAGTTGGAGCCGAGCGATGAAGTCACGGTCGGCTCGCAGACGGAGAAACTCTCCAAGCAGGCCTCCGAGCTCCTCGAGCGCGTGGTCCACGACCACGCTGGCACGCCGTGGGCCCAACTCGCCGCCACGGAATTGCGGACGCCGTTGGGCTATCGGTGGACGGAGCGGTTCACCGGGGTGAACACTCCGCAGATGGCCGATGCCGGCAATAACATCAACGTCCCCGCTCCCCCCACCGACGACCAAAAGCGGAAGCTCGGGCCCCCCAAGCCGAAGCGGAATCTCAAGAACCTCTGACCGCCCCGCGATAGACGCCGTCGCCTGATGCGACGCTCCCCGGGGCGTAAAAACGACATCCGCGTCCCCACGGTGGCGTTTACACTCCCCCAAGTCTTTCGACGCCGGCTGTCGGGGCAGCCGGTTGGAGGCCATGGATGGCTTGGGCCACGTGAAGTCAGAAGGTAAGATTGCCGTCGGCGAAGCTCTCGCGGCTGTCGTAGGCGTGGAAGTTGCGCGAGATCCGCTGGGAGAGGATCTGGAGGAACATGGCGCGAAATTGCGCCTCGGAGCGATCGCTGACCGGCATGGCGCCGTCGGTCGGAAAGCTGAAGTCGTCGTAGCGCTTCGTGAACACGACCTTTTTCTCGGCGACGTCGAAGACCCTCACGGTGAAGCTCGCGCGGCCGCGGTAGAGCGTCGAGCCCTCGTGCATGCGAAACGATTCCAGATCGATCCCCACCACCATGTCGGCGTCGAGCGACTTCCCGACGGTGGGGTAGTCGATCCAGGAGTTCTCGTCGATCCACCGGGCGACCTCGTCCTGACTGATGACGCGGGTCTTGCGGACGTTTTTCTCGATCAGGGCGCCGACGGTGCCGGCCAACTCCCGAGAGGATCCGGCATCGCTGAACTCAAGCTCGACGATCGGCTTGCAGATCACCGCGACATGCTTCCCTTTGAGTCCCTTATATTCCGCCGGGGTGTCCTGCGGGGCGATGAGATAAGCCGCCGTGAGGAGCGTTGAGCAGCCGGACGCCACCGGCAAGAGCAACGCGACGGCTAGGCCGACGCCAGCCAGAAGCGGGCGACTCGGTGACCGGGAACCGGCTTCAGCGACGGCACGGGCGGGGCACATGCGAGATCCCTCGGGGGTGGACTCCAGAGCAGCCGCACGGAGGGCGGCCGGGCCGGGTGGGGCGGGACTGTAGCCACGAGAGGGCCGTGGCGGAAGGTCGCCTTCCGCCACGTTGACGCCGGCTTTCGGGGGCCCGATGGCGGCAGACCGTGCCGCGGCGGCAAAATGGGAGAGCATGGCAGATTCCCCGCACGACCGATCGGATCAAGACCTTGCGGAGACGCTCGCTGCAACGCTGCCGCAGCAGGGATTCTGGGAGTGGCCGGCGGTCGTCGGTGTCTCCGGTGGGGCCGACAGTGTCGCGCTGCTGGTGGCGCTGGTGACGCTCGCCCGCCGCGGCGGGGCGAGCGGGCGGATCCTCGTCGCCCATGCTCACCACGGCCTGCGGCCCGAGGCCGATGACGATCTCCGCTTCGTCGCGGCCCTCGCCGCCGAGCTCGGCGTGGCGCTCGTGACGGAGCGGCTCGAGATCGGGGGGGCCATGGGGAACGGCGGCGAAGGGCTCGAGGCCCGCGCCCGGCGCCTCAGGTATGGCTGGCTCGGAAGGGTCGCCCACGAGCGTGGGGCGCGGCATCTGCTTGTGGCGCACACGGCCGACGATCAAGCCGAGACGATCCTCCACCGAGCGCTGCGCGGAACGGGGGTGGCTGGATTGGCGGGGATGAAGTCGGCTCGGCGGCTGGTCGATGGCGTGGCCCTTCTGCGTCCCCTGCTCGGGGTGCGCCGGGCCCGTCTGCGGCGGTTTCTCGTCGATCGGGGGCTCGCGTGGCGGGAGGATGCCTCCAACGCCGATCCGCGCTTCTCCCGGGCGTTCCTCCGGCACGAGGTGTTGCCGCGTCTCGAGGCGGGGGCCTGGCCGGCGGCCACCACAGCGCTTGTCCGCCTCGGGCATCAGGCGGGGCTCGTCTCGAAAGCCCTCGATAGCGCGGCCGGATATCTCCTCGACCGCCATGCCCGCCGGTTGGCCGACGGCGCTGTCAGCCTCGATGCCGCTGGCTTGGCAGGCCTCGATCCCCATCTCCTCGCCGCGGTGTTGGTGGCCCTGTGGCGGCAGGAGGGCTGGCCGGAGCGCGACATGACGGCCGCCCACTATGCGCGCCTCGTGGCGCTCTTTGCTGCGGCAAAGCGCCAGGAAGAGGCCACGCTCTGCCTCCCCGGCGGCGTGCGGGGGAGTGTCACCCGATCGGGGAGCATCGAACTGCGCCCCGGTATTTCACCCGGCAAAAACGCCCGCTGAAACGCCGACGCCCGGCACTCCTGCGGGGAAGTGCCGGGCGTCGATCGATCGATCTGAGCCCCGGGAGGCCGGGCTCAGCCACCCCGGCCCCGGGAGGCCGGGCTCAACCCGTTCAATGATGCACTCCGCGGGCCTGATAGCCGCCGCGCGACTTAAACCAGGCCAGGAGTGCGAGGTAACAAAGGAGCATCATCGCCGGCACCAGCGCCGTGAGCTTGAGGGCCTGGCGTCCGCCGAACAACCCGGCCGCCTCGACGAGCGTCTTGTCGTTGGCCGCCGTCGCCGCGGCGGAGGTGTCCCACCACTTCACGAGGCTCTCCTGCTCGGTGAGCGCCTTCGGGTTGGTGTTCTTGTCGGAAAGCATCAGATCAAGAGCCCGCTGGGCCTCCTTGCCGCCGTCCTCGAGGACAGCGGCCTTCTTGCCGTCGAGGCCGACCGACTTCAGCCAGAGGAACTCCCCCTCCTTGTCCGACTTGTATCGCTCGTACACCGCCTGATCGGCCTGCTTG
>SIAG01000266.1 GCA_009691925.1 Planctomycetaceae bacterium | reverse complement strand
CCCACAGGTCCGCGAGCTTTACGAGGACCTCGACGGCCGCTTCCATCTCCTCGAGGCAGGTCCATTCGAGCGGCGAATGGGGATTGTGCTCGCCGGTGGAGAGATTCGGCGTCGGAAGGCCGAGAAGGGTGAGGAGCGAGCCGTCGGTGCCGCCGCGGATCGGTGTCTGCTTCGGCTCGATGCCCGCCTGCCGCAGCGCCTCGAGGGCGAGGTTCAAAGCCCGCGGCTCGCGGGTGATTCCCTCCCGCATGTTGCGGTATTGCTCGGTGATCGCCACGTCGATCCGGGCCTTTGGATGGGCCTGCCGCAGCGGCGCGGCGATCGATTCGAGGAGCGCTGCATGGGCCTTGAGTCCCGTCTCCTCGAAGTCGCGGAGGATCAGCCGGGCCTCGGCGGAGGCGACGCCGCCGGTGACGGAATAGGGATGGACAAACCCGTCCCGGCCGTCGGTCGTTTCGGGGGAGAGGCCGTCCTTCGGGAGCGCATCGAGGAACGAGCCAAGGATCTTGATTGCATTGACGATCACCCCCTTGCCGACGCTCGGGTGGGTGTTGATGCCGGTGACGGTGACGACGGCGAGATCGGCGGAAAACGTCTCGGCGTTGACTTCCCCCGTGCCGAAGCCGTCGAGGGTGTAGCCGACAACGGCGCCGATGCCTCTGACGTCGAGATGCTGCGTGCCGCGGCCGATCTCCTCGTCGCAGGTGAAGACAAGCCGGATCGGGCCGTGCGGCACCTCGCGGCGCTCCATGAGCCGGGCGGCGGCCGCCATGATCACCGCCACCCCCGCCTTGTCGTCGGCGCCCAAGAGCGTCGTGCCATCGGAGGTGATGATCGTGGAGCCGGCGAGTGATTTCAGCTCAGGGTTGTCGGCGACGCGGATGACGCGCGCGGTGTTGCCGGGGAGCACGATGTCGCCGCCGGCGTAGCGAGTGTGGACGACCGGCTTGACATCGGTTCCTGATGTTTCTGGCGAGGTGTCGACATGCGCCACCCAGGCGATCGTCGGGGCGGCGTGGGGCACCGTCGCCGGCACGGTCGCCATCACGACACCATGCTCCGAGAGGCAGACGTCGGCCAGACCGAGGGCCCGGCACTCCGCCGCGAGGAGCCGGCAAAGATCGAGTTGCTTGGCCGTGCTCGGGCTCGACTGCGAATGCTCGTCGGCCTGGGTGTCGATGCGGACGTAGGCGAGGAACCGGTCGAGGAGCGTGGGCACGGGACGGTTTCCGGGGGAACGGCGGGCAAGGCGACGGATCGAGAGAACGTAACACGACGCCCGCCCTTCCTGCCATGGCCGCAGAGGCCCCTTTCCCCATCGCACCCGGGAGCGCTTCGCGGGTAGATTGGGGGTATGGAATGGCTCTTGGTGATCCCGCCGTGCCCCTGCCGATCGGGCCATTGGCTCGCTTGGGTGCGGGCGTTTCGGATGGGATGGGTGAACGTGGCGGCCGCGGTGCTCGCGGCGATCTTTGCCGGACTGCCGTCGATCGCGCCAAAGGCGACGGCCGAGGATCGTCTCTCACCCCTCCTTCCGGTCATCACGGCGGTCTGCGGCACCTGTCATGCCGGGCCGGACCCGGCGGGGGGCCTTGCCATTGAGGGTCTTTTTCATTCGGCAGATTCGGCAGCGTCAGCGGACCCGGCCGACCGAGCCGTCCGCAGCCAACTCGTGCGGATGCATGACCGGGTCGCGGCCGGGGAGATGCCCCCCGAGCCGGAGAGCCTCGCCGATGACGCGCGGCGGGAGCTTGTCTCAGCGCTTGGCAGCGTCATCGACGCGGCCGACCGGGCCGACATCCGCGCCCAAGGGCGCGTCGGCCTGCGACGGCTCAATCGGCATGAGCTCGAGCAGAGCCTGCGGACGGTGCTCGAGCTTCCCGATCTCGACGTCGCCGATCTTCTCCCCGAGGACAGCCTCCGCGACGGATTTCCCAAGTCGGCTGAAGGGCTCGAACTCTCGCGTCTCCAGATCGAAGGAACGCTCGATGCCGTCGACGCCGCCCTCGCCGCGGCGATCGCGCCGGGCGTGGCGCCGCCCGACTCAAAATCCTTCACGGCGATCTCGAAGAGTCTGTTCGGTGGCACAGCCTATGGGGAACCGGAGGCGATGTACTTTGCCAAAGACTCGCTCCCGGTCGGAGCCCCCGCGGCCGATGACGCCGCGGTCGAGTGTGCGATCTTCCGCTCCGCGTACTGGCCCTATCACGGCTATCCGGCCGGGTTCGTCGCCGAGCGACCGGGCCGCTACCGGGTTCGCTTCCGGGCCCGCGCCGTGCTCCAGCAGCCCGACCGTTCGCTTCTCCCGGCGACAGCGCCGGTGCCGATGACCTTCCGGGCCCGGGCGCCGTCGGGGCCGGACGTGTCGGGGGACGTGAAGGCCGTCGGCGGGCTCTTCGACGTCGCCCCGGAAGAAGCCGACTACGAAACGATGGTCCTGTTGCGAGCTGGCCAGACGATCGAATGGAGCCCGCTCGGGCTGGCTGTGCCGTTGGCACGGAACGTCGATGGCGGCCCCCCCACCTACCGCTTTCCGCCGCCGCCGCCGGGGGGCCATCGCGGGGTGGCCATCCGTTCGCTCGAGATCGTCGGGCCGTTGCCCCCCGATGACGGCGCTTGGCCGCCTGCTTCGCACCGGATCCTGTTTGGCGATCTGCCGATTCGCGCTTGCTCGAGTGGGGCGCTGCCTGTGGAGGTGGTGCCGCGGGACACGGTGGCCGATGCGCGGCGGCTTCTCCGGCAGTTTACCGGGCGGGTGTTCGGCCGGGAGGGGGAGGACGACGACGTTTCGGCGGCGGAGGGAGTGGTGCTGGCGGCGCTCGACGCGGGACGAGAGTTCACGGCGGCGATGCTTGCCGGCTACCGCGTCATCCTTGCAGCGCCAGAGTTTCTCCTCGTTGCCGATCCGCGCGGTGGCGGTGGGGCCGAGGGGGGAAGCGATGCCCGGGCCCTCGCTTGCCGGCTGTCGCTCTTTCTCTGGAACGACCGCCCCAATGCGGCGCTGCTGGCGGCTGCGAACGAGGGGCGGCTTGCCGATCCTGCGGGGCTCGTGGCCGAAGCCGACAGGCTCGTCGATGATCCGCGGTTTGCCCGGTTTGTGGCGATGTTCACCGACCACTGGCTCGACCTGCGCCATCTGCGGCGCGATGAACCTGATGCCCGGTTCTTTCCCGAATACCGCTTTGACGAGTATCTCGCCGAGTCGCTCGGCCGGGAGACCCGTGCGAGCGTCGAGCGGTTGATTCGTGAGAATCTCCCGATCGCCAAGCTCATCGACGACGACGTGCTCCTTGTCAACGATCGTCTCGCCGTGCATTACGAGCTTCCGCCGGTCAGTGGCTCCGCTGTTCGTCCGGTGCCCCGCCCTGCCGGTTCGCCACGAGGAGGCTTGCTGACGCAGGGAGCGATTCTCAAAGTCACGGCCAACGGCACCTCGACCTCGCCGGTGAAGCGCGGCGCGTGGGTGATGACGCGGCTGCTGGGGGAGCGGCCGCCACCGCCGCCGGAGAAGGTGCCGGCGGTCGAGCCCGATATTCGGGGGGCGACGAGCATCCGCGATCTCCTCGCCCGCCACACCGCCGACGCGACGTGCGCTGCCTGCCACCGGCGCTTCGATCCTGTCGGCTTCGCGCTCGAGGCGTTTGATGTCTGTGGTGGGGAGCGGTCACGCGTTCGCGGGCTCGCGCCGGTCGGCAGCCCGGCCGATACCCCCGATCTCATCACCGGCATCGACCGGGCTGGGCACGATTTCGCCTACCGGCTCGGCGCGGCGATCGATCCGGCCGGCTCGCTTGCCGACGGGACGCCCTTTGACGACATCCGCGGGCTCAAAGCCGCCCTTGAAAAGAGCCCGCGGCAGCTGGCCCGCAAGCTCCTTGTGCTTTGGACGGCGTATGCGACGGGAGCGCCGCTGCGGTTCTCCGATCGGCCAAAGCTCGAGGCGATCCTCGATGCCGCTGAGCCGGAGGGTTTTCGAGTGAGAGGGCTGCTGCGCCGCTTTGTCGTATGCCCGATCTTCACAGGCGCGATCTTCACTGGCGCCCCGGAACCGGCGGGAGCGTTGCCATGAGTCGGTGTGGTCTCAAAAAGCTGTCGCGGCGGACGGTGCTTCGCGGGGCTGGCGTGGCGATCGCGCTTCCCTGGCTCGACGCCTTTGCGCGCGGGGCCGGCAGCGCTGGGCCGCCACGTCGGGCGCTCTTCATCATGAATAACCTCGGCGTCCTCCCGAAACCGTTCTTCCCCGGGGAGACAGGCCCTGGCTATGCCCTCTCGCCGCTCCTCGAGCCGCTCTCCAGCCGGCGCGACGACTTCACCGTCATCAGTGGCCTCTCCCATCCGGGAGTCCGGGGCGGGCATTCGACGGAGAACTGTTTTCTCACCGGGGCGCGCGGGCCGACGCGGAGTGGATTCCGCAACACCGTCTCGCTCGATCAATTCGCGGCGGCGTCGATCGGCGATCAAACCCGCTTCCCATCGCTCAACCTCGGCGTCAACGTCGACAAGGTCAACCGCAGCCTCGCCTGGACGCGCGACGGCGTGCTCGTCCCCGCCGAAGATCGGCCGTCGCGGGTCTACGAGCGGCTGTTCATGGCCGGCTCGCCCGAACAGGTGGCCGAGCGTCGCCGTCGCCTCGCCGAGCGTGGCAGCATCCTCGACGCCACCGTCGACGAAGCCCGGCGGCTCGGCCGTGCCGTCGGCACGACGGACCGGCAGCGGCTCGAGCGCTTCCAGACGAGCGTCCGCGAGGTGGAGGAGCGGCTCCATGCCGAGGGAGCGTGGGAGGATCGGCCGAAGCCAGTCCCTGCGGAGGCAAGTCCGGCCGATGTCGTCGATCGGGCCCTCCTCTTCAAGGGCTATGAATCGATGCTCGCGATCGCCCGGCTCGCGCTCGAGACCGATTCGACGCGCCTTGTGACGCTGCTGGTCGACGCCTTCGCGACGCCGCCGTTTCGGCTCGATGAAGGCGTGGATGCGAAGCTCACGCTCGACGACTACCACAATCTCTCCCACCACGGTCAGGATGCGCAGCGTGTGGCGCAGCTCCTCGAGGCCGATCGCCGGCAGATGACGTTGCTCGCGGGGCTGCTCGAGTCGCTTGCCGAGCGCCGCGAGGGAGAGGAGCGTCTTCTCGATCGAACGACCGTTCTCTTCGGGTCGAACATGGGCGATTCCAACACCCACGACAACACGAACCTGCCGATCCTCCTGGCCGGCGGCGGCTTCCGGCACGGCAGCCACCTGGCCTTCAAGGCCGACGACAACGCACCGCTGGCGAATCTCTTCGTCTCGGTGCTTCAAAATCTCGGCATCGACGCCGACGCCTTCGGGTCGAGCACCGGGACGCTCACCGGGCTCGAGTGACGACCGGGCGGGGGGCCAGTTGCCGGTGTGACGTGCCCGAAGCCGTCGCCATCGGCGTCGTTGGGTATTGTGCTCGGCGGCATGGTGAAAGCGGCGGTTCGCGGCTGGCCACGCCGCATGGCCCACTCCGGCAGCATGCCAATTGAAAGTGGGGGCTGGCCCTCTCGGGCCTGTCCGGTATCGTACGTGTCGTTTGCCCAAAGCCATTTCAAGAAAAGACTCAGCGCAGCGGAAAACAAAACGTGGCGTGAAAAGGGATGGCTTAGCGCTTTCAGAGTGGGGCAGTGAGATAGAACGAGAATCAGTTCCCTCCCGCGGGTAAATCCCAATCGATATGGCGGCCGTTGGCCGCGCGATGGAGTGCTAACCCAACGGTGTCCTATCCGTGTCTATTGTTCACTGAGAATAGAATCATGATTCGATTAGGTACTGTTGGTCTTATAATAGCTTTTCTGTTGAGTGACAATGCGTACGCTACTGGTATCGTTCTGAACGGGTCCTTTGAGAGCCCTGGTTTTTTTCACTCAAACAATAATAATAACTATAGATATCTCTCCGATGCCGGTGATGTATCTATCGCAGGCTG
>SIAG01000265.1 GCA_009691925.1 Planctomycetaceae bacterium | reverse complement strand
CAACATAGCGGGCGACGAGGCCACGGGCCCGGGCCTCGTCGCGCGTTCCGGAGACGATCGTCCGGCCGTCGGCGAACACCGCCAGCTCGAGCCCCTCTTCCACCGTGACGCGGACGATCCACCGATTGGCGACGACGCGCCCCACGGCAGCGATCCGCTCGGCAAAGGCCGCCAGATCGATCCCGACGAGGCCCGGGGGGGGAGCGACCTGGACGGCGTCGCGCCCGCAGAGCACCGTGGCCTGGGTGCCGGCCCTCCCCTCGAGCCAGGGGAAGTCGTGCTCCCGGCAGGTCGGGCAGCCGGCGACGGCCAGCGGTGCGAGATCGACCGAGCGCCAAAGGTTGTCCCACAGATCGCAGACAAGTAGACGATTGCCGACGGGCGAATCGGTGCCGACGATGATCTTTATAACCTCCGCCGCCTCCACCGCACCGACAACCAGCGCCACCGGCCCGATGACGCCGGCAGTGTCGCAGGTGGGGAGGGCCCCCGGGGCGGGAGGATCGGGGACGAGGCACCGCAGACAGGCCGAACTCCCCGGCAGGACCGCCAGCACCCTCCCCTCGGCGCCGATCGCACCGCCGTGGACCCACGGAATCCCCTCCCGGCAGGCGAGCTCGTTGATCAGAAACCGGGCCTCGAAGTTGTCGGTGCCGTCGACGATCACGTCGACGTCCCCGAGGAGCCGGGGGGCGCTGGCCGGGGTGAGGTCGGCGACGATCGGCTCGATCCGGCAGGCGGCGTTGATCCGCCGCAGATGGCTGGCCGCCGCCACCGCCTTGGGGAGACCGGCCGCGACATCGGCCTCGTCGAAGAGCACCTGGCGGGGGAGATTCGAAAGCTCGGGCACGTCGCGATCGATGATCCGGATCCGGCCGATGCCGGCGCGGACCAGCGCCAGCGCCACGACCCCTCCGAGCGCTCCGCAACCGACCAGCGCCACGTGCGCGGCAGCCAGCCTTTCCTGGCCGTGAACGCCGATCGGCGCGAACCGGACCTGACGGGAGTAGCGATCGGCGTCGAAAGGCATGGCGTGATCTGCGGGAGGTTCGCGTCCCGACGGCCCTTCAGGTGACGAGATACCCGGCCCAGTCCCACGGCTGATCGCGCTGGTCCGCAATGGCCCACGCCGCCAACCGCGCCTGGAGCCGGTCGCACGCTCCCCGGGCCTCGACCGCTGGTCGCGGATCGCTTCCCCAGATATTCGCAACGAGAGGGAGCGCGGGCGGGCGTTGCCAGGCCTCGTGCGGTACGCCATCCTCCGGCAGCCTGACGACGAGCGTGTCGAGCCCGCGATCGGGCAGTGGCGGCGGCGGCGCGAGGCCGTCGACCTCGATACCGAGGAGCATCGTGCCGCGGCGCCTACCAACAGCGACGGCAAGGTCGGCCGAGCCGGAGGGAAGGATGACGAGGAACGCCGCAGGATGGGCTGACCAGGCTTCGAGTCGCTCCTGGAGCCAGCCCGGATCAACCGCCCCCCCCTGCGACAGTGCGAGCCGGATGACAACGGCCATCCCGATTCGGTCGGCGCTGGCAAGCATCGCGTCGAGGGTTGCCGCGGAGGCGTCTGCGGTCGGCCCGGTCGCAGCGGGGAATCCGACCACGGCCACGGCCGCCAGCTGCCGGAGCGCTTCGAGCCCCGCCCGATCGGCCTCCCCGAGGACTCCGCGGGGAACGTAGCGCCGGCCATCGAGCGAGAACGACCGCCCCTTCACCCCCAGCCGCCGCAGCCCGATCATCCGCCGGCCGGCGGCGACCACGTCGTCGCCACGCCGGAGCGTCACCTCGGCCCGGTAGAGATTCGGAAGTTCTGGTGTCCAAAAGCCCGGTTCGGTGCACACCCCCCTGGCGAGCGCGGACCGCCCCGCGACTGCCCCCTGGTCGACCAGTGCGACCGTCGTGGGGATCGTGGCGGCCGTCGAGCACTCCGGCCCGACGAGCGTCCCCGAGGCGACGACCGCCGCGCCGCCGGTGGCATCCGCCAGCGTCCCCGGCGTGCAGCGCAGCCAGACCTCGGCCCGCATGTCGTCGGCCCGACCGAGGAGCGGCCTGATCCAGTCGGCTGGAGACGGTTCGCTCATGACGGCCCCCCGCCGGCCTGGAACCGTTCCGCGGCCTCCGTGGCAAGCCAACGCAGATCGAGCTTGCCCGATCCAAGCACCGGGATCGCCTCCACCTGGGCGAAGCTATCGGGGGTGGGGATCCAGAGGTTGGGAAGGCCGCGGGCGGCGAGCCCCCGGCAGATATCGTACGGGTCGCGGCCGGTCTTGAGATGGAGGACGACCAGCCGCTCCCCCTTCCGGGCGTCGGGAACCCCCGCCACGACGGCCATCAGCTCGCCATCCCCTGACCCGAGCTCGGCATTGACCGCCTCCTCGACGGGGAGATGGGGCACCATCTCGCCACCGATCTTGGAGAACCGGCTCTCGCGCCCGGTGATCGTGATGAAGCCGTCCTCGTCGAGCTTGGCGATGTCGCCGGTGCAGTACCAGCCATCGTGGATGACCTGCGCGGTGAGATCGGGGCGGTCGAGGTAGCCCTGCATGACGTTCGGCCCGGTGATCCACAGCATCCCCTCACTCCCCACCGGGAGCGGCGCGACGTCGTCGCGCGTCGTGACCCGGGCGCGGCAGCCGGGGATCGGCCGACCGACCGTTCCCTCGCGGGCATCCGCGCGGGATCCGGGGACATGCCGGGCCGGGGGGATGTTGGCGGCGATGAGCGGCGACATCTCGGTCGCGCCGTAGGCCTCACTCGGCCGGACGCCGAACTTCGCCTCGAACGCATCGCTCACCTCGCGCGGCAGCTTCTCCGCCGATCCGAACACCACCTCGAGGGTCGAGAAATCCTCGGCGGGAGTGCGGCGCAGGTAGGTTCGCAAAAACGTCGGTGTCGCCATCAGAATCGTGGCGTGGTGCTCGCGGGCGAGGGCGCCGATCGCCTGGGCATCGAGGGGGTTGGCGTGGTAGACGACAGCGGCATCGAGGACCAGCGGCGCCCAGAAGGTCGCGGTGTAGCCGTAGGAATGGAAGAAGGGGAGGACACCGAGGACGACGTCCGCCGACGACACGTGGATGATCTGCCCGATCGCGCGGACATTCGACGCGACGTTCTCCTCGGAGAGCACCACCCCCTTGGGATCGCCGGTCGACCCGGAGGTGAAGATCACGGTGAGGACGTCCGCAGCCCGGAGCCGGTTGAGCCCGAGCACGCGCTCGAGGATCCCCAGCGGCAGGCAGGTCGCCTGCGTCGCGGCGACGAGGGTATCGAAGGTCGTGAGGCGGCTTTTTAGTTCCGTCGCGTCGAGGAGCCGGCTGCCGACGGTGAGCTTGACGCGGGCGAGGAACGCCGGGCTCGTGAGGACATGCCGCAGCCCCGCCCGCTCGATCGAGAGGTCGAGGATCTGCTGGCTGGTGGTGTAATTCAGATTCACCGCCACGCGCCCCATGAAGACCAGCGCCGCGTTGACGATCGCCGCCGCCGCCGTCGGCGGCAGCATGACGCCGACAGCCTGCTCATCGGGGGCGAGGACCCGCTCGAGGACCCGCATCGCGCACAGGATGCGGATCAGCAGGGCGCGGCCGGAGAGCCGCGTGCCGAGCGAGTCGGCCACCTTCAGCCGCCCTCCTGAGAGCCGGCAGGCCCGGACGAGGGCCCGGGGGAGCGTAGCGCCCCCGCGCGGATCGGGGCCGGTGCCGAGGAGCGTCGGGGCCTCGGCCTCCGGGGACGGCGCGGGGGAAGCTGTCGGGGGTTGCATGCATCGATCCGGGGCGGGGCTTTCGGGCCAGGCTGTTTCGAAGCCCACAACCCATTAGAATCTGCGGAGTTTTCGCAGGAAAGCCACCTGCCTGCGTTGCCCCCCCGGAATCCATCATGCCCCGCTACCAACCCGCCCGGATCGAGCCCAAATGGCAGTTCTGGTGGGAGACGCACGACACGTTCGCGACCCCCCGCCTCCCCGGGGCCCGGAAGACGTACGTCCTCGACATGTTCCCTTACCCCAGCGGTGAGGGGCTCCACGTCGGGCACCCCGAGGGCTACACCGCCACCGACATCGTCGCCCGCTTCGAGCGGATGAGGGGCACGAGCGTCCTCCATCCGATGGGGTTCGATGCCTTCGGGCTCCCCGCCGAGGAGTATGCGATCCGCACCGGCACCCCGCCGCGGGAGAGCACCGAGCGCAACATCGCCAACTTCACCCGCCAGTTGAAGATGCTCGGCTTCAGCTACGACTGGAACCGCGTCCTCTCAACCACCGATCCGGAATACGTTCGCTGGACGCAGTGGATCTTTCTCGTCCTCTTCGACACCTGGTTCGACTCCCGGCAGCAGAAGGGGCGCCCGATCGCCGAACTGCCAATCCCCGCCGACGTTGCGGCCCGGGGGGAGGCAGCCATCGCCGCCCACCGCGATCTCCACCGCCTCGCCTACCAATCGGAGGCGCCGGTCAACTGGTGCCCGGCCCTGGGCACGGTGCTCGCCAACGAGGAGGTGATCGGGGGGGTGAGCGAGCGCGGCAGCTATCCGGTCGTCCGCATCCCGCTGCGGCAGTGGATGCTGCGGATCACCGCCTACGCCGATCGACTGGAGAAGGAGCTCGAGCCGCTCGACTGGCCGGCGAGCATTAAGAAGCTCCAGTCCGACTGGATCGGGCGGAGCACCGGCGCCGAGGTCGACTTCCTTGTTGCCCCCCAGATCCAGGCTGATGCAGCCTTCGCATCCTGGCATTCTCTCCGCAGCGCCGCCGGTTTCCCCCTCCAGCCCGGTGGGGCTGTCCTCCGCGTCTATACGACCCGCCCCGACACGCTCTACGGCGTCACCTACCTCGTCGTCGCTCCGGAGCATCCGCTCGTCAACGCCCTGACGACGCCCCACCAGCAGGAGGCGATCCGGATCTACCGGGAAGCCGCCGCGCGGAAGAGCGATCTCGATCGCACCGATCTGGCCAAGGAGAAGACCGGCGTCTTCACCGGCTCGCACTGCATTCATCCGCTCACGGGCAAGCCGGTGCCGGTGTGGGTGGCTGACTACGTCCTGGCGACCTACGGCACCGGCGCGATCATGGCCGTACCGGCCCACGACGACCGCGACGGGGAGTTTGCCAGGACGTTCGGCTTAGAGATCAAGACGGTCGTGGAGCCCCTCCACGCCCAAACCGGACCAAACGAAATCTTTGTTGGCGACGGCCGGGCGATTGCCTCCGGTCCTTACACCGGGATGGAAACGCGCGCGTTCATCGCGCGGGTGTCGGACGACCTTGCCTCAGCCGGGCTCGGCCGGCCGGCGGTCAACTACAAGCTCCGCGACTGGCTCTTCAGCCGGCAGCGGTTCTGGGGGGAGCCGTTTCCGATCCTCCACGAGCTCGGACCCGATGGAAAGCCGACCGGCGCGATCCGCGCCGTCGACGAATCCGAACTGCCGGTCAACCTCCCCCACCTCACCGACTTCAAACCGGGCGACACCCCCGATCCTCCCCTGTCGCGATCCCCCGCCGAGTGGCTGTTTATCGAGCGCGACGGCCGGCATTACCGCCGTGAGACCAACACGATGCCGCAGTGGGCCGGCTCCTGCTGGTACTATCTGCGGTTCCTCGATCCGCGCAACGACAGTTGCTTCGTCGATCCGGCGATCGAGAGGGCCTGGATGCCGGTCGACCTCTACATCGGCGGGGCGGAGCACGCCGTGCTCCACCTCCTCTATGCCCGCTTTTGGCACAAGGTCCTTTACGACCGCGGCCACGTCTCCCTCCCCGAACCGTTCGGCAGGCTCGTCAACCAGGGGATGATCCTGGGGGAGATGGAGTTCACCGGCTACCGAGGCCCGAAGGGGGGCTGGGTGTCGGCGGAGAAGCGCGGGGCCGACGATGTCGCGGCGAAGCTCCCTGCCGATCAGGTGGAGAAGCAGGGGGAGCACTTCGTCCTCCGCGACTGGCCGAAGATCCGCGTCGAGAGCCG
>SIAG01000264.1 GCA_009691925.1 Planctomycetaceae bacterium | reverse complement strand
CGGCATGCCGATGGGGATGGGGATGGGGATGCCGATGGGGATGGGGATGGAAGGACCGGCGGCCCCCTGGACCGGCGAGGTCCATCTCCATGTCCCCTCGTTTTACGACGATCCCTACGCGTGCGAGGATGGCGAGGCCTGCCCCGGCTGCTCCCCGATGTGGGATTCCGACGGCCGGATCTGCGCCTACTTCCGCCGCTTCGGCCGCCCGTACTACGGCTGGCAGTGGTATCGCGATCTAACAGTCGGTGCCGGCGTGACGTCGTTCCAGAACGCCACGAACTTCGGGCTCCACGGCAACTACGGTTTCAACGAATACGTCAACTGGTCGATGCCGTTCTGGAACGCCATCGGCCTCGGCTGGCAGTTTGGCCTGCGCGGCGTCCAGGCCGACTTTCAGCGGACGCAGATCACCGCCGCCAACGGCAGCACGCTGCTCAACACCCACTCCCGCAATCAGGTGTTCCTCACGACCGGGTTCTTCACTCGGGCCTTCGAGGGGCGCGGTTTCCAGGGTGGAGCCGTCTACGACTATCTTCAGGACAATTGGTTCGACACCACCGATCTGGCGCAGGTCCGCGGCGAGTTGAGCTACGTCTGGGGCTACCACGAGTTCGGTTTCTGGGGCACCTACAACGCCAACAACACCGACGGCGCGTTCATCACCGGTGCCCGGGGCAACTCGGCCGCCTTCGACACGCTCGATCTCTACACCGGCTTCTACCGGCTCCAGTTCGGAGATGCCAACGAGATGAAGATCTGGGGTGGTGCCAGCGGCCAGGGGGACTACCTCACCGGCATGCTCGTGCGGGCCCCGATGTCGCGCTCGCTGGCGCTCGAGGGAACGTTCACCTATCTCATCCCGTCGACGTCCAACACCGTCACGCTCCCCAACGGCGGCAGCCTGACCTACGCCGAGCAGGCATGGAACGTGTCGACGAACCTCGTCTGGTATCCGGCCTGCCGGTCGCGTCGCAGCCTCGCCAGCCCCTACCGCCCGCTCTTCGAAGTGGCCGACAACGGCAGCATGATCGGCACGGTGTCGGTGAACCGGCCGCGGCGCAAGTGAGCCCCCCGGCACGCCGACCGCCCCGGCCACGGCATAACCGCGGGGAGGGGGCAATGGCGGCCGAGGCCCCATCGCCACCGACGCGACGATCGACCGCGGGGGCGAGGCGATCCTTCCGGCCCCCCACGGCGCCGGGTCGCTTGGCAATTTGCGGCGGCCGGCCACCGCGCCTCTGCCGCCTCCGCTGGGGTTTCTGCTATCCTTGCCAGCACCCGGGCGCCCCTTTCGGGCGACCACCGTTATCCAGGAATCCATCGCTGCCATGCCGGAAGCAAACGATCCGTGGGCCTCGCTCGCCGACAGCCTGGGCGCCGTTCCTGCGCCAGACCAGGCCAGTCCGCAGCCCCCCGCTGCCCAGCCCGCCCCCGACCGGCCCCGAGCCGTCCAGACGCGTCGCCCCGAGCCCAAAAAGCCAGCGCCATCTGGGGCTGACGCCGATTGGTCCGACATCGTCTCTGGGCTGGGCCTCCAGCCCGATCCGGTGCCCTCCCGCCCCGCCCCACCCCGCCAACCGGCCCCGCCGGCAGCGCGCGAGCGGGCTCCGCTCCCCCCGGCGGAATCGTTCGATCGCGAGCCAGAACCTCGCCCAGCCCGGGAGCGGCGTGCCGACGAGGAGCGCCCCGGCAACGATCTCCCGCCCCGCGTTCGCGGTGGCGAGCCGGCACCCGATTCATTCGGCTTCCAAGATCGGCCGATCGTCGATCGCGGGGCGGCCGGACGGCCGGCCGCCGGCAGCCGGCGCGACGACGAAGGACGCCGCGACGGCGGGCGCTCCGGAGGCCGCGGTGGGCGTGGCGACGGGCGCCGCGGCGCGGCAGGGGAGCGCCGCAGCGAGGATCGACCACCGGTCCCGCGGCACGACCAACCAAGGCAGGAATCCTCGCGGGGAGCGGGGCGTGACGACGGCCCACCGTTTGCTCAGGCTCAGGAGCGCACCGCCGGGGAACACGAACACGCCGGTGAAGACGGCGCCCCGAGCGACGAACGCGTCCGTGACGGCGGCGAGGGGATCGCAGGGGACCGCAGCAGTGGTGAACCGCGGCGCGGCCGCCGGCGGCGCGGCCGCCGCGGTGGACGCGGGCGTAGCGGTCGCGATCGCGATGAGGCGCCGCGCGGTGAGGGGGCCGTGGAACGCCCCGAGGATGCCGCAGCGAAAGGGGATGACCTCGACGACCGCGGCTTCGAGCCCCGCCGGCCCGCCGGCGAGGACGCACGTCAGGCGCGCCGCCCGCCAGCCCCTCCGCGTCGCCAGGATGGTGGGGAGCGTCGGCCGGTGCGTGGCCCCGACGCGGAAGGCTCGAGCCAGCCGCCACGAGAAGACCACCCTGCCTCGGGATTCGATTGGGACACGCCGGTCGACCGCCCTTTGCAGGAGCGGTCCCAGGGCACCGACCGGGCCCCTGCTCGTCGGCCGGTGCGCGACGAGGACGACGCCTGGGGAGGCCTCGATCGGGAACTTCCGGAGCCGGTCGGCGAAGCCTCCGATGGCGGGGAGCGGAGCCCAGCCGACGGGGAGCCCCACGGCGACTCGGGCGATGACCAATCGGGGCGCCGCCGGCGGCGCGGCCGGCGTGGTGGCCGTCGACGCAGCGGGCGGGAAAGCACCAGCGAGAAAAGCGCTTCGGCCGATCAATCCCCGGACGACGCCGCCCCGCTAAACCGCAGCGACACTGGCGCGGCCGAGGACGAACCGCTCCCCTCCGGCTACGGCCGGGCCCCAGTGCCTCCGCGCCCGGCTCCTAACGGCGCCCACGGCAGCGAGGGAGAACCACGCGGACGCCGCCGTCGGGGACAGGGCGAACGGAAGATCTCGACACCCCGGACCCGAAGCTCCAGCACTGGCTCCAGCACTGGCGAGACGAGGCCCGAAGGGGTTGGGGAAGCAAAACCCCGCGGTCGTTCCTCACGGCGCGGCACCACGGGGCGGAGCCGCCGCCCGGAGCCGGAACTCCGCTCGACGTCGCGTCTGTCGCGTGGCCGGCAGGACGACTTCGCCCCGGTGGCCGGCGGATACGACGAGGATGACGAAGGGCTCGATTTCCTCGGGATTGAGGAGGCCGGCCGCGAACCGACACCGCGCGCGGAAGCTCGCCACAGCGATGACGATGAGATTCTCGCGGAGAGCGGCCTCGCGAGCGTCACCGATGTGCCGAGCTGGGTCGAGGCGATCGGGATTGTGATAGCCGGGAACCTCGATGCCCGCAACCGTTCCCCACGGGGCGGAGACGACCACGACCGCGGTCGCCGTGACGGGGCCCGGAGCTGATCCGCGTCTCGCAATCTCCCCCGCCCGCCAGAGCCCAGCCGGGCGTCGTCCGATCCGCAAGCCGCGGATCGGACGACGCCGGCGTTTGCCCGGATCACTTCAGCGAGATCGTCCGTGCTAGGGGCTTCAGAATCTGCTCAACCACGCAGTTGTCGACGACATCTTGGGCGATCTGAGCGAGCCGGTTGACGGCGTCGACATACGACGTATGCGGATCGAGGCTGCCGTACTGCCGGGCGGTGACGTAGACGCTTAACTGCTCCTCGGTAAACTCCCCCGTCCGCACCTGGAAGGCGTTGGTCCGGGATTCGGTGCTGATCCGGACCTGCGTCCGGCAGTCCTCGTCGAAGGCCACCGTCAGGGACGGCTCGAAGTTGATCACCCGGGATCCGGGGATCTCGGCGACCCGGTCGAGCGCCGGTCCGACGCCGAGGGCCTCGGCTAGGAGGGCGTTGTGGTTGCCCCGGTAGGCGAAGTCGAAGCCAAACAGGAGGTCGAGGGCCTCGCAGTCGAGCGGACTGACCGAGAGGAGGGCGGGGGCAAGGTCGACGATGAGCCGATGCTGGTCGAGGACCGAATCGAGGGACGACGGATTGACCTGCCCCGAGCAGAGCCGTTTCGACTCCACCGCGGCCCATCGGTACCGCCCCTGGTCCTTGTCCTCCTCGAGCACGAAATCCCGCTTGTCGCGGCAATAGAACTTCCGCATCACCGGGTACTTCTTCTGAACGCACTCGAAGAAGTGGAGAATCGTTTCGCGCTGCGAGGGAAGTTCCATCTCCGTCGCCAGGTTCATGTTGACGTAGAAATCATCAGCCAACGACGCGTAGGGCGTCATGCACGTGTGCTCCCGGGCGGAAAATCAAAAATCTGTTTATACGGCTCGCGGGAAGCTGCTGTCAAAAGCCCTCGATTCCCCCTTTCGCGGTGCCTCCCTGCTGGTTTTTCCAGGCTTGGTTCGGCATAATCGGGGCCTTCCAACTCCGCCTCCGCCGCACCCCTGTGGCGGTGCCCCACCTCGAGCAGCCTGCGCCATCCCGCGATCCTGCGGCGTTTCACGCACCCGGTTCCCAACCGAGGCACCGTTCCATGACGCCCCCCTCGGAGCCTTCGCCGATCCCCGAGAGTCATATCCGCATCGAGCAGCGGAGCGACGGGGCTGTCGTTGTTCGCGTCCGCTCTGCGGGTGAAGGGGAGGCCCGGCTCCCCGACGCCGTGTTCTCTTTCCGCTGTGGCGACCCACAATACGCCTACTGGCTGGCACGGCTGCAGGCGACCGGCGACCGCCAACCCTGACGTGTCGGTGGCCCGGCCCGGGCCTTGTCACTCGCGGGAACTGGCGATCAGCGAGATGAACTCGCGATTGCTCTTAAACTTCGCCAGCTGCTTCGTGAGCTGCTCCATGGCATCGACATGATGCATGCTCGAGAGCGTCCGCCGCAGCATCGTCACGGCATGGAGCGTATCGGGATCGAGGAGCTTTTCTTCACGGCGGGTACCCGACTGGGCGATGTCCATCGCCGGCCAGACGCGCCGATCGGAGAGCTTCCGGTCGAGCACGAGCTCCATGTTCCCGGTGCCCTTGAACTCCTGGAAAATCAGCTCGTCCATGCGACTCCCGGTGTCGATCAGCGCCGTGGCGACGATCGTCAACGAGCCCCCCTCCTCGAACACGCGGGCCGTCGCGAACAGCTTCTTCGGGATGTCGAGCGCCTTGATGTCGACGCCGCCGCTCATCGTCCGGCCCGTGTTCCCGACCCACTTGTTGAAGGCGCGTGCCATGCGCGTGATTGAGTCCATGAGCAGGAAGACGTCCTTGCCGGCCTCCGCCATCCGCTTACAGCGCTCGATCACCAATTGCGAAAGCCGGACATGGCTCTCGACATCGCAGTCGAGGCTACTGGCGATCACGTCCCCCTTCACCGTCCGCCGCATGTCGGTGACCTCCTCTGGACGTTCGTCAACGAGGAGCATAATGAGCGACAATTCGGGGTGGTTGGTCGACACCGCCTGCGACACCTGCTGGAGAAGCACGGTCTTGCCCGTCCGCGGCGGGGCAACGATGAGCGCCCGCTGCCCCTTCCCCAACGGCGTCAGCAAATCCATGATCCGGGTGGTGAGCGGTTGCTGGCCAGTCTCAAGACGGAGCCAATGCTCCGGATTGATCGGGGTCAGCTGATCGAAGGTCTTCACCTTCGGGTAGTCGTCCGGCGCCATCCCCTCGACCTCGACGATCTCCTTGACGCGCGGCCCCTGCTGCCGCCGCCCTGGCTGGACCATCGCTTTGATGGACACCCCCTCGCGGAGGCGGTAGCGTTCGATCATCGTGCCGGGAACGAACGGGTCGGTCCGCTCACGAGTGTAGTTTGTCTCGACGCTCCGGAGGAATCCATAGCCGTTGGGGTGCATCTCCAGCACGCCGTTGCCGGCCTCGAGCGGAATCGGTTCGCCGTTTTCACCGACCTCCGACTCCATCTCGGGCGGCCGCATCCCCTCGCCATCCATGCCGACGGCCCCGGCCCCGGCGATGCTCCCGGCGACGCTACCCCCGCCGCCCCCGCCCCCGCCGCCGCTGCCACCGCGCCGAAAGCGACCGCGCCCGCGGCGTCCGCCATAGCCTCCTTGGCCTCCTTGCCCCCCCT
>SIAG01000263.1 GCA_009691925.1 Planctomycetaceae bacterium | reverse complement strand
GAAGCCCGCGGCGGCATCAGTCGATCCGGGTCGTCTGGTTCGTACACCTACTCGGCCAAGACCAACATGGGCGACAAGCCGGTCAACTACGTGAGTTGGTTCGATGCGGCGCGGGTGTCCAACTGGTATCACAACGGTGCCACGAGCTCGTCGAGCACAGAGACAGGGGCGTATACGCTCGTCAGCGGCCAGACCAGTGGCACGGCCCCGGCGGTGAACTCGGGTGCGACGTTCTACGTCCCGACGGAAGACCAGTGGTACAAGGCGGCGTACTACAAGGGCGGAGGCACGGACGCGGGCTACTGGTTATTTGCCACGCAGAGCGACGCCCCCCCAGTGCCGGTGACGGCGACTTCGACAGGAATCGGCTCCGCTGGCAGCACGGGCAACTTCGCGAACTACGACAATAAAGCTGATTGGATTATCAAAGATTTCCAAGGCGACGCGACGACGGTGGGCACCAACGGCGGCCCGAGCTTCTACGGGGCGTTTGACATGGGCGGCAACATGTTTGAATGGAACGACGACACGGGTGCTGCCTCCTCGTATCGGGGGTTTCGGGGCGGCTACTCGGAAGGCGATTTCTTCCGCTTGACGTTATGGAGCACCGGCCAGATCGACGGGTCGCAGGAGGACCACACTATCGGTTTTCGGCTCGCAAGTCCGGTCAACGGCGTCCCCGAGATCGACCCGAACGGTTTGAGTGCCGTGTTGGGCTTGCTCGCCGCTGGACTGGGATTACTGGAACGACGGCGGTACGGCCGCCGACGGTTCCCTTTGGGCTTTTGCCCTTGATCCCTTTGATTCCCGGGTCGGACGAGACGGTGGCCCATCAGACTGCATTCCCCGGCTGACCGCTCCGCTCACTCCCGATCCCGGCCGGGGACCAGATCGCGGATCGAAGCGGGTTCGTCGAAGACCTGGAAGAGCCCGCGGGGAAGCCGGCGGGCGAGGCGATCGAGACGACGGTCGAGCTTCCAGGCGGGCCCGTGACCGTCGACCCGGCGGATGACCACGCCGGCCACCTGGGACGGCTGGCGCCGGGCCACGGCCGTGTAGAGGTCGGGGTCGCGCTCGCCGGAGTCGCCGACGAGGAGGAAGCGACGGCGGGGGAAGTCGGTCATGATCTGCTCGATCACGCGCCGCTTCGATTTTTTTCGCGAGGGAAACCTCCCCAGTGGTGTCGAGTCCTTCAGTCGGAAGAGCTTGAGGTGCATTGAGCCCGACGGCAGGCCGCACTCGGTGAAGAAGCCGTCGAGGCAGGAGGCGAGTTGCCAGGGGCTCGCCGAGACATAGTGAAACGCCGCCCCTTCGGTCTCCCAGCCGCGGTAGATCTCCGGCATGCCGGGGACGGCGCGGAACTCGCGCAGGAGGGTGTTGGCGAGCAGCTCACGGCGATTGCCGACGGCGGTCACCTTGACTGTGTCGTCGATGTCGGAGATCACCGACAGCCCTTCGTCGTCGATCAGATGGACCCGCCCTGCCCCGTGCGACACTCTATCGCCGCCGTCGTCCCCGGGGGGCTCCGTCGCCCAGGCCTCGTAGGCGACCGTTGGCGGCGCGGCGAGCGGCCCCGGGGGCTCGTCGAGGTCGATCTCGATCTGGAAGTGGCCCACCCGGTCGGTCGGCCCCGCCTCGATGACCCTCCCTCCGATCGACACCCCGACGGCTGCACCGGGGATGCGCCGGAAGAGGAAGGCGTCGCAGCGGCGCCGGAAGACCTCCTGACGCAGCTGCTCCTCGTCGAGATCGAACAGCCGCCGGAAGACCGCCATCGCCAGGACGCGCCGCCGGCTCGTCGCCGGCAATGGCCGGACCACCATCCCCGCCACGGTCGCCCGCCAGCGGTTTCCCCCAGCGATCCGTCGGGCGTAGGTGGGAAAGAGGACGATCATGGGGGAGGCCGTCGCAAGGGTGGTGCCGGCCGGCCGGGGGGGGCCGGGCGTCCGGGGGTCAAAGCGGGGGGTAAATGGGGGGGGGAAATCGCCCTGGCTGCCGGAGCGACAGGACCGCTTGCATGCGGTCGGGACGACATTCTACAACGGTGGGCCCGGGAAGTTCCTCCCGGTCAGATCAGCCTGGAGAAGAGCATGGGTGTCAAGAAGACGGGCAAGGGTCGGCGCAAACTCGGTCAAAAGAAGCGCCGCATGCGGGCCCGCATCCGCCATCGCAAGGGTTGACGACGGGTTTCGTCGTCGAGTGTCGTTGTTGATCTTTCGCCTCTGGGGTGCCTTGGGCCGCCGGCCGGGATCACTGTCTGGCATCATTTCTTGGCCCCCGGGTGCCCCTGGCCACCGCGCGACCCCCCTTCGTCCATCAACGGTCAACGGTGGATCGGCGATCGAGTCGGCCCCTCGCGACGGTCGATCATATGGGGGCTTTCCGCGCCCGGTCCTTACGACCCGCAGGAGTGCCGTTCCCGGCCCGTGACCGGGGCGATCACCGCGCCCCGATTTCCTTGCCGCGCCCAACCTGTGGGGTAGGTTTACCTGGTTCCGCGTTGCAGAGCATCGCGGAGCGGCCGCCGCGCGACGACGCGCTGCGGCAACCCGCCAGGAGGCCTGTCGATGCGCGTTCAGACATGGATGCCCCGGTTGCTGGGGTTGAGTGCGGTAGCGATCGCCCTCTCGTCGACGGGCTGCAAAACGTTCAATGAGAGGTACATCGCGCTTGAGGTCTGGAAGTACGAGAAGTGCTTCGGCCACCTTCCCCCCGGATTCGTTCCCCCCGGCGCGATGGCGGCGGCCACCGCGGCTCCCGCCGCACCGCGGGTCTGCGGTCAGGGGGGCAACTGTGCGCAGGCCGCCCCGTGTGCCGGGGGCGAGATGGTGTCGGCAGGGAGCGAAAACTGCAATGCCTGCCAGGGGGGCGGGCAGGGGGGGATGATGGAGGGGGGCCTCCCCGCCGGGACGATGATCGTCCCCGGGAGCTCGACGATCCATCAGGGGGGCACGATGCAGGGGGGCACGATGCTGCCGGGGGGCGCGGGGGCGCCGATCCTCCCGTCGGGTGCCGGTGGAGCGCCCGGACCGGTGCCCAGCGCCAGCCTTCCCACGCCGGTGTCGGCGGTGAGCACGAGCCGGCCAGTCGTGATCTCCGATGAGGTCGTTCTCCCCTGACCGACGGTCATCGCGCCGCCGCAGAAGCCCTTTCCCAGTCGTGGGCCGTCCGGCAGTCAGCCACGGGTCTCGGCGGGGCCGGGGAAGTCGCGCGATTCGACGTCCTGCCGCCAGCGGCCGAGCGCCGCGGCGATCGTCGTCTTGCTGTCGGCGTAGCCCCGGACGAACTTCGGCACCCGCTCCAGCGACAGGCCGACGAGATCGTGAAACACGAGCACCTGGCCGTCGCAGTGGGGGCCGGCGCCGATCCCGAACGTCGGGATCGGGAGGGCGGCGGTGATCGTCCGCGCCACCTCCTGCGGAACGCATTCGAGGACCACGGCGAAGGCCCCGGCATCGGCGGCGGCCCGGCTGTCGGCCATCAGCCTCTCGGCATCCCGCTGCATCCGGTAGCCACCGAGCTGGTGGACGGCCTGCGGCCGCAGGCCGACATGCCCCATCACCGGGATTCCGGCGGCGACGATACCGGCGATGACGTCGGCTTGGCCGGCCGTCCCCTCGAGCTTCACCCCCTGGCAGCCGGTTTCCTTCAGGATCCGGGCGCAGGCTTCGACGGCGGATCGGACGCCGAGATGCTGGTGGGGGAAGGGAAGATCGACGACCACCATCGCATGGGCGCTGGCCCGGACGACGATCTCGCCGTGGTAGATCATTTGTTCGAGGGTCGCCGAAATGGTCGAATCACGCCCCGCCACGACCATCGCCACGCTGTCGCCGACGAGGATGCAGTCGATCCCGGCGCCGTCGACGAGTTTGGCGGTCGGCCAGTCGTAGGCGGTGACCATAGACAGGCGACGTTCGTCTCGTTTCGCGGCCGCGAGATCGGGAAGGGCGATGCGGCGGGGGACGTGCGACATGGTGTGCGGATTGGAAAGGGGGGGGGCGGACGGTCGATGATGGCCGGCGGTTGCGGGAGAGCGGTATAGTGGGAGCGGGGAGTCCAGTGTGGTCTGGCAGGGGAGCAATCACCAAATGGTCGGTCGCAGCCGGGTTTCGGGCCGAGATCGGTGGTATGCATCGGGTGGGACAGCCGCCCCGCCCCGCGCCGCAAGCGCGCTGGTCCTCCTCATCCTCTTCGCCTGGGGCCTGTTCGGCGCAGGGCCGGTGGCGGCCCAGCCTGCCGGTCCTCGGCGGCTCGATCGGGCCGACAGCGTGGGGACGTTGATAGCGATCGCCCCGGGCCGGCTCCAGGTCCGGCTGAAGAACAGCGGTGACACCTGGATCGTCGCCGCCGCGCCGGGCGCCACCGTCGAGGTCACCGGCACCGCCGCGCGCGAGATGCTGATGCCGAAGCAATTCGTCGAGTGCTCGGTCGATCTCGACGAGCTCGGAAAGGTGACACAACCGGTGGAGAAGGTGATCTTTCCCGGCTCCGGCACCCCCGGTGTGACCGGAAACGCCTCCGGTTTTTCCGAAACAAAGGCGAAGCGTCCCGGGGGGAAGCGGCCACCGGGAACGTACCTCGTAAGCGGCTTCATCAAGTCGGTCGACGGGGACCGGATCGTCGTCCAGATCGGTCGCGATCGGTTCGAGATTCCGCTCGCCCCGGAGGCCGAGCTCGAAGTCGCCACCGCGAACCTCGCCGTCGCTGGGATCGGCGACGACGTCGAGCTCGACGGCGAATACCTCCAGAAGGGGCAGTTACTCGCTTCGTCGATCAAGGTGACGCTCGTCAATCCGCTCATGCCCCAGCCGCCGAAGGGAAAGGGACGACGTCCCGCCACGCCCCCCTGATTCGTCCCGGCCTCATCGCTGCGGTCGCCCGCTCTGCGGCCCCGCGGGCTGTGGGGTGTTAGCCGAGGCCTTCGAGGAACCGTCGCAACTCCTCGCCGTCGTCGGCAGCCGGCTGCGGGGGCGCGGCCGGCGGCGAGGGGACTCTCCGGGCACCGTCCGCCCGCGGCCCCGCCAGGGCGGGTGGATCATCGTCCTCGAAACGGATCTCGATGTCGGAATGCCCCTCCCCCCCCGGGCCGAGCGTCTCGGCGGCTGCCAGATCGTTTGTCCGCAGTTCCGCCGTCGGCGTCTCGGCGAAGCGGTCGTATTCGACGAGGAAGCCGATGCTGCCGACGCGCAGCAACGCTCCGGGGGGAACGCGGGTCGGATGGTCCGACGAAACGGCCGTTCCCTCCAGGTGGGTGCCGTTGGTGCTGCCGAGATCGCGCACGAACACGACTCCGTCGTCGACGGTGAGCTCGCAGTGTCGCCGGCTGACGCGCTCCTGCTGAATACGAAACTTCGCCTCGCGGCTCCGCCCCACGACAAGTGGCAGGCGAACCGCGTGGCTCCCGCGCTTCGATACCGGCTCGACGACCACGAAACGGACGAGCATCACTCCTCCCCTGCCAGCCCCCGAAAATCGTTAATTGTAAGCGAATCGGGAGCCCTCTTTCCTCCTCCCCCCGAAATGCCCATCTCCCCGGGCGATGACCTTGCGGCCACCCCGGGGGCCTCCTAGAATCCGGTTGTTCCCGAAGGTTCGCTCCGGTCGGGAGCGGTCGATGCCTTGGAGCGGGCCGGGCAAGAGCGGTCGGTTTTCAACCGTTTCGTGAATCGGTGGTGATCCCGGTCCCCCGGCGCGGTAAGATACTGGGTCGGGATCCGGTCCCGGCAGTTCCGGTCGTTTGGTGTGGTCTGTTTCAGTGCGGGTGTAGCTCAGTTGGTAGAGCACCACGTTGCCAACGTGGTTGTCGTGGGTTCGAATCCCATCACCCGCTCTCGATGTTTTTCTGGTCCTCTCGAACCGTCCGCGGAAGGGCCGCCTTCCAGGGGGTAATAGCTCCCTGGTGGGGCTGTTGCCGTTCCCGACCTGATCACGGCTCCGCCTCGCCGATCGTTGCAGGCAGGTTCGTTAGCCGTTGGCC
>SIAG01000262.1 GCA_009691925.1 Planctomycetaceae bacterium | reverse complement strand
AGTAGAGCCACTGACCGGCTTGGGTTTCTTGTACCAGGCGATATGAGGGTTCAGGGTTGGGTCTGACCCAGGCAAACAGCCGCGTGTGCGGCAGGAGCCGAGGCCTTGGCCGAGGCGGATGCCGCACACGCGGCGGCGAACCCGGCCGTGGTCTGAAATCCAAGAGAGCCCTGAGGCCTCCGGTGGTTGTAGTCTTCTTGAGAGGCCGCCGTGATCGCCCTGGCATCGTCGAGTCCGTCGAAGATCTCCTGGGCCAAGCACTCGTCACGGAATCGGCTGTGGAAGTTCTCGGCGAAGCCGTTCTCCCAGGGGCTGCCGGGCTCGATGGAGAGCGTCGAGACGCCGACGCGACCGAGCCAGGCAAGAAGCTCGTTGGCAGTGAACTCCGGTCCGTTGTCGCTGCGGATGTGCTTCGGCACGCCACGCATCGCGAACAACTCTGCAAGCGCGTCTACAACATCGTCGCTCGTGATCCCGCGATCGGCCTTCAGTACCAAGCATTCCCGAGTGAACTCGTCGATCACCGAGAGCCACTTGAACTGGCTCCCGCTCGACGTGCGGTCGAAGATAAAGTCCCAGCACCAAACGTCGTTCGGCGACTCCGCCCGTCGCCGATCGCATCCATTGGCGCTGACGCCCAAACGACGCCTTTTCCGCTTCTTTTGTGGCACTTTCAGCCCCTCTCGCTGCCAGAGTCGGAACACGCGGGACAGCCCCGCTCGCCATCCTTCGAGGACAAGCAGCCCTCCGATCCTTCGATAGCCGAACCGCGGCCGAGCACGAGCCAGCTGAAGCATCCGCTTCACAAGCGATGCCTCGTCGGATCGCGGCTTCGCCTTGACGCTTGCTGCTTCGCGGCTGGTCGATTGCTTTGCAGGCCCTTCGCTCGGAGATCCCGAACTTCGTTTGAAGCTCGGTCACCGCCGCTCGCTTCCGGGAAGGGCCTACCAGTTTCCCTCCGAGAGATGCTCACGTCTCTTGTTGTCGAGGGTGAGGTCGGCCACGATCTCTTTCAGCCGCCGGTTCTCGTCCTCGAGGGCCTTCAGCCGCTTCGCCTCCTCGGACTTCATCCCGCCGCGACCACCGCTGCGCGGCGGTGCCCCGCTCGCCAGCGGTGCAGCGTCGCTTCGCTGATCTCCAGAGCCTGCAGCACCGCCGCCAGGTCCTTCCCGGCGTTCAGCGTCGCGTCTGCGTCACGCAGCTTCGCAACGATCTGCTCCGGCTTGTGCTTCTTCCGTCGTTTGGATGTCATCGAAAGTCTCCTCCCCCGCAGGGGCATAGACCTTCATACCGACTGGATCAGGATTTCCAAGGCAGGCCACTGCGAAAGCGTCGCCACGACCAGCACGTCGAGGAACATCGACTGCCTGGCATACGCGCGGACCGGCTTGGTGCAGACGTAGACATCGCCCAACTCGGTCTTCACATGGCCGCAAACGATACTGTAGAGGCCGAGCATCGGCAGCAAGGCCAACACCGCAAACAGCACGTCGACCCGCACCTGAAACACAGGCGCGCTGTTGACGTAGGCCAGCAGCGCCACGGTGAGTGTGACAAATATCGCCTGCAGCGACACGACCTCGCGAAATGAGTTCGCCTGCTTGACGCAGGAGGTGACATCATCCGCCGGGGTGCCACAGACGACATCGATCACATCGCGAAAAACGGTCTTGGTGAAGGTCGATTCCCGATTGGCCGGAGCTCACGCCAAGGCGGCTTCGCATGGCGGAGACTCAATTTCGACTTTTGTCCGCATCCGAACATTGAGCGCTTCGAGCACTTTCATCGCCCGTTCGAGCGTGACGCCGAAATACTCGTTCCGCTCGTCGCGTGAGATCTGGGACTCGTGCACCCCGAGTCGTCGCGCCAATTCCCGTTGCGTCATCCCCTGCGCTATCCGGAGGGAAATCAGGAGATTCCCAAACCCCCGGAAATTGTCGATCTCGTCGAACTCCCGTCGCTTGAGCCGCTCGTAGCTGTCGACCTCCTCTTTCAGTTGGAGGTGGAACGATTCCATCGGGTCGATCACTCGCTTGATCTCGTCGGCGGCCAGACCTGCCTCCCGGAGGCGAGCCCGATATCCGACGAGCCGGCTGGTTTCCTCCGCGAGCCGACCGACGGCCTCTCGATACTCCTTCTCGTTGTGAATCATTGCGATCCTCCCTTGCGAAGTTTCACGATTTCCCTCGGAATCATCCGCCACGTGGCATCCCATGTCTTGCTCGCCGATGTGTCGTCGGGCCGCCCATGCACGTCGGCCGCCCAGGCGCCAGGATCGACCGCCGGAGATCGTCGAACGAAACGCGTGGTCGCCTGGCGGAAGGAGTCCATCAGGCCCGAAGGGAGGGATCGGTGACACAGGGCCATCCCTTTTTCATTCGATAAACCACCGCACTTGACATAATTGTCATGCATGACACGAGAGTCAAGCCAGTTCCCCGATGGAGTCCGACGCATTGCTCGGGCCGGAGGGGCACGCTTTCCCCTTCATGGGAGACGGGAGGCGAGGTCTTCATGGCGAGCGGCACGAGCGAATCCCGCTCTTGCCCCCTCTTCAAACCCCTGAATAGCCCTCCCTCGACTTCCGGGCGTGCCCCAGGGCGACGAGCGTTTCGAGGATCTCCTTCAGCCGGGCCGGCTTCGCGCCATCGAAAAACCTCCCGACCTCGGCGGGCTTTACAGGCCGTGACACTGCCCCCAACAGCCCCCGCACCAGGCGGATCTGCTCGGGAAGCGTCGTCGGCCAGGCGTGCTTGATCGGGTCTGCCATCGGGGCGCTTTCGGGAAGCGCACCGTCTGTTAGCCACCGCTGCACTTCTTGATACAGGAGTCGCACGCATCAGCGGCGTTCTTCTCGCAACCAAGGCGATCGTCAGCGGCGTTTTTCCGGCATTTCTCCAGATCCGTTGCCGCGTTGGTGTCACACATTTTTTTGTCGATAGCTGCTTGCTCTAAGTTCTTCGCCCAATTGAGATTCACGGCAACCAGAGCGCTTGCGTACGCCGTGGCGACCCCTACGACACAGATCGGATTCACAATGAACGCGCAACCAAGCAAGCCCATGGCATAGCCCGCAAACGCGATCTTCATCTGCGTTTCGAGGTCCACGTCGGCTTTGTCAAGCGCTCCGAGGAGATTTGTCTGGCAGACCCGCAGGGCTGCCTCGGAACCATTCACGCATTTCTTCATCGCGGTATCGAAATCCGTCTGGCACTTCAACAAGTCCTTGGCCTTCGTCGCCGCACAGTTAGCTTCGCAGGGGCCAGCCCTGAGGATGGCCTGCTCGCCAACTGCAAGAAGGGCGGCAAGACAGACCACGAGCCAACGACCACACACGCTGGCCCCAGCCCGTAGGCGAAGGGATTGGGATTCCATCAGAGTGCCTTTTCTTGGGCCACGGAGGGGAACCACCGCGGCGGCGCAGTTCGAACAGAAGACGAAAGTGGCTGAACGTCACGGTGCTCAGGCACGGCGACGTCGACTCGAGAATCCTCGGAAAATCGCATAGCCAGCGAGCGCTGCCAGGAGCGCGACGTTGGCGTAGAGAATCCATCGCCGCGATGTTGCTTGAGTCTTGGGCGTCTCGAGCGGCGCTTCGGCTGGCCGCGGCTTGCTCGGCATCGATTCGACACAGGCATCCCAGTCTTCCTGCGTCCAGCCAGGCGGTGCGGCACCTTTCCAGGTCTTCTTGACCGGATCCCAGATCGGCGGATCGCTCTTCCGCAGCTCGATCTTTGGGATGGGAGCCGTTGCCTCCCGACGGGCTTCGCGCGAGACGATCTTCACGTACTCGTGGATCGTAGTGGGCTTCTCGAACGTGATGCCTGGCGGCGGCAGGAACAGTTCGTTCGGTAGATCGACCCCCTGCCTGATATCCCGGTATTCCATCTCGCCCGACACATTCACCACCTTCCGGAGGTGAAACGTCTGGGATTCGATCCAGGACCGTGATATCCCAGAGAGCGGCTTCGAGAGCGAAAGCATCTTGGCAATGGCGTCGGAAAAACCCTGGGGAACGGTTGTCTCCACGACGTAATGCCCAACGCCGTCGATCGTCTCCGGATCGAGCAGGCGCGACGTGGTGCCCGAAGGCATCGCCTGCCGGATCGCCGCCACCTGGGCGAGCATCGCCTCGCCGAAAAGCGACTTATCGATCGCCAATCCCGTCTTCGGCCGCCACTCCAGGGCCTGCTTTGCCGTGGTCAGGCTGACCTGCTCGAGGATTGGATTGACCGTCTCGACGCGCGTTGCCACGCCAACCTCACCCCCGAGATCCTTGACCGACACCACCGATTCGATGCCCGAATTGAGGAGCCGGTATTGGATCGGCGGAGCCATCGCCGCCTGCGATTTGGCCAGCACCTCGTCCGCGGTCAGATCCTCCCCGGCATCGGCCCCCCCCGCGATCCCGATCACGATGCCGGCAAGCGCGAGGGTCCATGCCTGTATTGACCATGCCATCGTTCACTTCCCCTCTTCGGTGCCGTCGTCCTCGGCAGGAACTGCTGCTCGGTCACGGGAGTCGGCGAGAACGCTTTTCGCCCTATCAATTGCCGCGATTACCGGTACGTGGAGCACCTCGCCCGGAAAGCCGTCGAACTCGATCGGTTCGACGCTGGAGTTGGTAAGCCTGAATGTGTGGCGGATGACGGAATCGGTTTCGACGACGCCGAGATCGGCATCGCGTTCGTCCGTGGATTCCCAGCCCGAGCCGATGCCTCCGGCCGAGCGAAGGACGGGTACGATTCCCCTACCAGTCACAAGGAGGATCGTCGCCAAGATCACGACACCGAACATCTTCGCCATGGCCAAGTTCCTCCGCCCACTCAGATTGGCAACGCGCAATCACAGGCGATTCCTCGCCTCTGCCACCCTTCGAAAAAATCTACCCCCCCCTTTTTTTTTGTCAAGAAACGCCTGGTCGTGACACTCAGGGGCGCCTACGAGGCGACAGCATCCCAGCCCGGCAGCTTCATCGATCAAGCGTGGCTCGGACATGAACATGAGGAGCGGCATGGCACGCGAGTCGCGGTGACTGCCAACGGGCCGCGCCGGGCCGAGGGAACTGGCCGAGCGGCCCGAGCGTCGCTCCGAAGGCACCGGGGGATCAGCCCGCTCCGCCGGGTTTTCCTTCGCGCTCTTTGATTTCGCGGACTTCTTCGAGGGCATCTTGCACCTCTTTTTCCCAACATTCATCGGAAAACAAGTGGCTCGCCGCTCCCTTGACGGGCAAACTGAGTGACCTAACCATGAATTATTGAAAACTCACATAAACGACTAAGGTCGGAATAAACTGGCGAAAGGATCTTGCTCGCTCATGGATCCTCGCACGAACCCTTTCGCCCCAGGGGCTGGCAACCCGCCACCCGAACTCGCCGGTCGCGACGCGATCATCGAAGAGGCATCGATCGCCCTCGATCGGATGAGGAATGGGTTGTCTGCGAAGAGCATCATGCTTGTAGGGCTTCGCGGCGTCGGCAAGACCGTCCTCCTCAACCGGATGCACCTCGACGCGGAAGCCAAAGGGATTCCTACGGTGATGCTCGATGCTCGCGAGCGCCGGTCGCTCCCAGCGATCCTCGTGCCTCAACTCCGGCTGGCCCTTTTGAAGCTCGATCGTATGGCCGCTGCTGGCGATCGTGCCAAGCGCGCACTGCGGGCGCTGGGGGGATTCGTCCAGGGGATGAAGCTCAAGTACCAGGACATCGAGTTTGGGCTCAACTTCGGCACCGAGCCCGGCGTGGCCAACACCGGCGACCTTTCCGCCGATCTCACGTCGCTGCTCTAGGCCTTACCCAAGCGAGTTAGGGCTTTCATTTTTCGGGCGGAGCGCATAAAAAACTCGAAATCCCCCGACGAATCGCGTGATTCAAGGTTGCCACCTTCACGCGACTCGCCACTCAATGGAGGAGTTTCGAGTGAACGCAAAGCTACGACGGCAGCTGAAAAAACGCAAGCAGAGAATCGCCCGACGGCTGGCACAGGCGGATCGGGCGGCAACGGATCGGCCGGAGCTG
>SIAG01000261.1 GCA_009691925.1 Planctomycetaceae bacterium | reverse complement strand
CCCGTGCGCAGGGTGCAAACGGCCGGCGGTGGCCATCGTCCGGATCCCTATCCTGATGGTGCGCACCGACCAGACCGCAGACAGAGAGTTTGCCCCCTCACTGCCGGCGCACAGCCAAACGCATCACAATGAGAAAAGTCTATCCTTTTTCATCGACGCAATCCACCTCACGGCCACACAATCGATTCGCCACCCGCGGGGATGAGCCCTGGGTCCGGAATCGGAGAGCGCGGCGAGGTGAGGTGAGGGCCAACAGCCCACCGGCCCGAACCGAGGCTGAAGACCGGCCGACGCGGGAGGGAGAGGGGAAAAGGGCATCCGACACGGGAGGGATAATCCCATTGCGGCCCCTCGGGCGTTCGGCCCCTCGCTGTATTCCCCTCGCTGTAGCCCACCTTGGGTGGCCAGTCAGGTCGCGCCGGCACCCCTAGAGGGTCGGCGGGCCTGGACCTGCGGGGCCGTGCCACGGTCGACCTTCGGCCCGCTGCCGACAAACTCCAGTACGGCCCGGGGACCGGCATCGCCGAGCCGGGGGGTGGAGAGCTTCAGGATCCGGGTGTAGCCACCGGGACGATCGACGAACCGTGGGGCGATCCGCTCGAACACGATTCGCGCCGCCTTCTTGTCCCCCAGGAGCCGGACGACGCGTCGCCGGGCGGTCACGGCCGGCGACATGGCCTGGGCCCACTTGCGCCACTGTTCGCTCTCCCGCCACTGCTTCCAGGCAGCCGAATCACGAGTGGCCGTCGTGCCGAATTCCTTGGCTTGATCGATCGACAACAAGCCCCGCTTGGCGATCGTGACGCACCGCTCGACGAGCGGCCGGACTTCCTTGGCCTTGGCAACGGTCGTGATGATCCGACCGGCGACCTTCGGCGCCCCGACCTCGTCGGCCTCGCACTCCCGCTCAGTGAGCATCAGCGCCGAGGCGAGATTGCGGAGCAGGGCACGCTGATGGGACGGACTGCGGCCGAGCACACGGCCCTTACGACGATGGCGCATGGATAGAATCCTTCAGGCGGACGGTTCGGCCCCGGCCCTGAGACCGGAACCTTCGAGGATGTTAGCGGAAAGTAGTTGGGAAAGGCGGGGAGGGAGGGCATCGCCCCGCGGTCCCCCGGTTGTGCTTCAGGCCTCGACGGACAGCATGCCGAGCTTCAGCCCCAGTTCGAAGAGCTTCGTTTCGATCTCCTCGGCCGTCTGATCTCCGGCGTTCCGCATCTCGAGAATCTGCTCCCGGGTCAGCACCACGAGTTCGGAAACCTTGCGGATCCCGGCGCTCGAGAGGCAATTTTGGGCTCGGACGGAAAGCTCGAGCTGCGGCACATCCCACGTCAGCACCGTCGCCGGTTCCGGGGTGATCTTCGTCCAGTCGATGACCGGGGGAAGATTGACCGACGGTCCCTGCTGGCTGTAGCCGACGAAGGGATTGAGGTGCTTGCGGAGAATCTTCGCGGCCTCGACCAACGCCATGTCCGGAGTCACGGTGCCGTTGGTCCAGATCTCCATGGTCAGCTTGTCGTAGTTCGTCTTCTGTCCGACACGGGTCTCCTCGACCTCGTAGCGGACGCGTGTCACGGGACTGAACACGGCATCGACGGGAATGATCCCGATTTCCTGGACATCAGGGCTGTGCTCACTGGCGGGTACATACCCCCGCCCGTTCTCGACGACCATCTCCAACTCAAAGGGGACGTCATCGGTGAGCGTGGCGATAACGAGATCCTTGCTGACCACCTCGACCGCCTCGTCCGTCTGCACATCGGCACCGGTGATGGGCCCTTTCGTGCTCTTCTCAACGCGGATCACGCGGGTTGAGTCGCTGTGGTTTTTGACGACAAGGCTCTTGACCGCCAAGACGATGTCGGTGACATCCTCGAGAACACCCTTGACTGTGCTGAATTCGTGGAGGGCACTGCCGACCTTGATCTGCGTCACCGCGCTCCCCTCGAGACTGGAGAGGAGGACCCGCCGGAGGCTGTTGCCCACCGTTGTGCCGAAGCCGCGCTCGAAAGGCTCGGCAACAAATTTGCCATACGTCCCGGTGAGCGTCTTGGCATCGGATATGACCGAGCTGGGGAGTTCGAGTCCACGCCAACGGATGTGCATGCAGTTCTCCTTGCCTGTACTTGAAACGGCGCGGCCACGTCAGGCCGCGATGGTGATTTTTCGGAGCGATTTCGACCGGCCATCAGCCCCGTCAGGCCCAGTTACTGAACGGACCGGGCAGATGTTTTCCATCGCGCCGGCGACCCTCGCGGAAATTATCAAGAAAATCCCGCGGCCCAGCACGCCGCGGCCCTTTACTTCTACCACATGAGTTTTTACCCCATGAGCTTTACTTTGAGCACAACTCGATGATGAGGTTGGTCTGCACCGGGATCGAAACATCGTCAGATGCCGGCAGCCGGTCGACCCGACCCTCGGGAACACCGGTCTCCGACCGGGTGAGAAAATCGGGAATATCGCGACGATTCGAAGCCAGCGACGCGTGCACCAACTGGAGGCTCTTGGCGCGGTTCTTCACGCGGAGCAAGTCCCCCGCCTTGACGAGATAGCTGGGCACGTCGAGACGCCGGCCGTTGATCGTGATGTGGCCATGGAGAACCATCTGCCGGGCGGCAGCCCTCGAGGGGGCGAACCCGATCCGGTGGACGATGTTGTCGAGCCGGCGCTCGAGCAGCGACATCAGCGACTCGCCCGTATTCCCCTTCCCCCGCGCGGCACGGGCGAAGTAGGTGCGGAACTGACGCTCGAGCACGCCGTAATAGTGCTTCACCTTTTGCTTCTCGCGCAGATGAAGACCGTACTCGGTCGGCTTCGAGCGGCGCTTCTGCACCATGCCTGGCGGCGTCGGCCGACGCTCGAACGCGCACTTGCTCGTATCGCAGCGACTGCCCTTGAGGAAAAGCTTGAGGCCGTCACGGCGACAAAGGCGGCAAACCGGCCCGGTGATGCGTCCCATGGATTCCCGATCGGCATGCTGGCCGACCGCTCTCGAGGTGAATCAGGTGGGGGGAAAAGGCCGGTGTGACCGGCCTGAAAAGGATCAGACGCGGCGCTTTTTCGGCGGACGACATCCGTTGTGCGGGAGTGGCGTGATGTCTTCAATACTCTTGACGTTCATGCCGGCGGCCTGGAGCGCGGTGATGGCGCTCTCGCGACCACTCCCGGGGCCGCGGACACGGACCTCAAGATCCTTGACACCGAACTTCGCGGCCTTCTCGGCCGCTTGTTGCGCCGCACACTGGCCGGCGAAGGGAGTGCCCTTGCGACTTCCCTTGAAGCCGCAAGTCCCACCGCTCGCCCAGCAGAGCGTATCGCCCTTGGTGTCGGTGATCGTCACCGTGGTGTTGTTGAAACTAGCAGAGATGTAGGCGATCCCCGCCGACACACTCTTTTTCTTGCCCTTGGCAACCTTCGACATGAATCGATGCTTTCCTGTGCGTTCCGACGACGACTGTGAATCAAGAGTCAACCCAGGCAACCAGGCTGCCCGCAAAAACCCGGCACGCCAGCGCGCACCAGGGAACCGAAAAACCGAACTTTACTTGAGGTCCTTCACACCCTTCTTGCCAGCGACCGTCTTCTTGGGCCCCTTCCTCGTCCGGGCATTCGTCCGGGTCCGCTGGCCGCGAACCGGCAACCCCCGACGATGGCGGACGCCCCGGTAGCTACCGATGTCCTTGAGCCGGGAAATATTCTGCGCCACCTGGCGGCGAAGCTGCCCCTCGACGACGTAGTCCTTGTCCATGAGGGAGGCCAACCGGGCCAATTCGTCCTCATGGAGATTCTTGGCCATCCCCGCCGGATCGACCCCCGCCTTGTGACACAACTCGCGCGCCACCTGGGGGCCAACCCCGTAGAGGTACTGGAGCGAATAGAACGTCTTCTTCTCCGATGGAATGTCGACGCCGAGGAGACGGGGCATGGGGAAGTACTACCGTGGGATGACGGACATGGAAAACGGGACTGCCGAACAAAACATTCCGCCCCGAACACACCATGCCGGGGCATCGTGCGGGCGGACGGGCAACAGGCGAGGGGAATTGGCTGCCGCGAACGACTGGCGAAGAACCGGAGAGCCACCCGGCCGCATCACCACTGGTCTACCCCAGACAGGGCGACACCAGCACCAACCACACCACCTTCATGAATACCTAGAAAAAGACGCTCTCCTAACGGAGACTTGATGCTCCGCGGGACACCATCTTCCAACAAAAGCGAGGAAGCCCCCGCCCGCGGAAGCGGATTCCGTCGTCATCCCTGCCGTTGTTTGTGGCGGGGATCCGCGCACACGACAAAGACGACGCCGCGGCGACGGACAATCTTGCACTTGTCGCAGATGCGACGGACGCTGGCGCGAACCTTCATACTTGCGATCGTGGCGACGGTCGCCCACGCCTTCAACGGGAACAGGGAAACTGATGGAAAGCGGTCAATTATAGAAACCCACCCCCCTGATCCACAAGGGGGAGGTCAGGAAATGGGCAGAAACGATAAAAAATTGGGACTTCGCGCCGAAAAATCACCGGACATCCCCCAGCTGCCCGCCACCGGCCCCCTCCGCCGCTGCCGCGGGGGCCTTCAGACCGGGACGGAATCCCCCTCGGAAGGGGCCCTCGTCAGGACCTCCGGCCCCTGGCTCGTGATCGCGATCGTGTGTTCGAAATGGGCACTCGGCTGGCCGTCGACCGTCGACTGCGTCCAATGATCGGCCAAGGCCCTGACTTTCTTCGACCCCATGTTGACCATCGGTTCGACGGCGATAACGAGCCCAGTCTCGAGTTCGAAGTCGTAGTTCCTGCGGAACGACGGGGAACAGAAGTTGGGAACCTGCGGGTCCTCGTGCATCTTCTTCCCGATGCCATGGCCAACGAAGTTCTCCACCACCGAAAACCCGCGATCCCGGACATAGGTCGCCATCTCGGTGGCAACATCGCTCCAGCGATTCCGCTTTCCGATCAACTCGATCGCCAACTCGAGGACGCCCGAAGTGCAGTCGAGGAGCCCTCTGACGACGCTCGACACCGTCCCCACCGGATGAGTCCGGGCGGAATCGCCGCACCAACCGGCAAGGCTACAACCGGTGTCGATGCTGACGATGTCGCCTTCCACGAGAATCCGTGGGCCGGGAATACCGTGCACCACCTCGTCGTTGACGGAAATGCAGCACACCGCCGGAAACGGCACCTTTCCGGGCACTCCCTTGAACAGAGGCACCGCCTCGCACTTGACGAAATACGCTTCCACCGCAGCATCGATTTCACCGGTCGACACCCCCGGCCGGACCATCGCGGCGGCGATTTCATGGGCGCCCCAGACGACAAGGCCCGCACGGCGCATGAGCGCGATTTCGCGGGGAGACCGAAGATTCACCACGGCAGGCACACCCATTCAAACAGCGTCGGGAAGCGGGGCACCGGACGACGCCCTGGAACCACTCCTCCGTCCACAACTGCAGCACCGCAGCACTATAGCGGCGCGACCGATGCCAAACCATCTCCGCGGGCGTTGCCCCGATGCGGCATCGGGAACCGGCCGATCCCCGCTGCCGTGGCCACCGACCTCTTCAATGGCGTCCACGGGAGCCGCGCTTGAATCGCTCGAGCGCCTGCTTCACCCGCCCGAAGATCTCGTCGGCATCACCGAGCCCGTCGATCGTCGCGAGCTTCCCCTGCCGGGCGTAATACTCGAGCAACGGTGCGGTCTGCACCTCGAAGCTCGCGATCCGTTTTGAGAAGATCTCGGGGTTGTCGTCGGCTCTTTTCCGCGCGAGCATTCTCCGCACGAGCTCGTCACGCGGCACCGCCAATTCCAGGACGCCGTCGACATTCATCGCCCTCCGCTCGAGGAGATCATCGAGCGTCGAAGCCTGCGGAAGGGTCCGAGGAAAGCCGTCGAGGAGGAAGCCGCCCCGGCAATCGGCCGATTCCAGGCGCTTTGTCACCATCCCCAGGATCATCGAATCGGGGACGAGTTGTCCTTGGTCCATGTGCGCCGCCGCGCGCAGCCCCT
>SIAG01000260.1 GCA_009691925.1 Planctomycetaceae bacterium | reverse complement strand
GAGTCGAGGGCGGAATGTCGATCGCCAGAGCGAGCCAATCGACCGTGCTTGTCCTTCTCTGGCCGCTGGTCAGCGGCTGCCTCCCGGCGCCTGCTTCTGCGCCAGCTCCTTCCCAGCCGCAGGCTTCATCCTCCGAGCGCTCGGTCGATCTTGGCAAGCTCGGGCCCGAAAGCCTCCCCACGCACACGTTTCACATCACCAACACGACGGCCCGGCCCATCCGGGTCACTGCGGTGGAAAAGAGCTGTAGCTGCCAAGAGGCGAGCGTGCGGGATGGGGATGCAATCCCTGCTGGGGGCATACTCGAGATCTCCTTTGCCCTGCCGAACGACCGCTCCGGCCCGGTGGGTGGGCTGCTGACCCTCCGTACCGATGCGGATTCGCCCGAGCTCGCCACGATCCGACTTTCGCTCTCGGCCACGCTTCCGAGGCGCGTTTGGACGGAGCCGAGCACGCTTCGGCTCACGCGCGGCGAGTCTGCCTCGCTCACGATCCGCTCCGACGTTCCTGGCATCCTGGCAACTTATCGCGATTGCGGTACCGTCCGGGGGCATGTTGAGGTCGAGGCGGTGGAGCGGGTGCCCGGAGCCGACGGGGCGGTTGAATCTCTCCGGCTCGCGGTGCGGCTGTCGCCAGCCGCGCCGGCTGGGCTCGTGAGCGATTATCTCAGCATCCGCTTCGACGACTCCCGGGCCAGTCAGATCGACGTCCTTGTGCAAAGCGACGGAGTCGCTTCCGGCTCGCTTCCGCCTGCCTCACAGTCCACCACTCCCGCGGGGATCGACCCATGAACACGTTGCGGATGCCAGTTGCCGCGATAATCGTCGCTGTCCTGAGCCTGTCGATCTTCACCGGGGCCCGTGGGGCGGACTCGACCGAGCCGCCGACCGCCCGTGAGGTCCTAGAGCGGGCTCGTGAGGCGATGTCGCCTCCAGTGCAGTATCGGATCCGCGTCGGCGAGGTCGAATCGATCGTCTCGCAGAAAGAGATCGGCGAGCAAGGGCTCGCGTTCCGCACCGAAACCGTCGCCCCCGGCTTTGAGCAGATCATGCTGGTCCTCGACGGCGATATGTACAAATGGACAAGCTCAAACAACAAAGGCTTCCGCGTGACTGGCTTCCTGGGGGGAATGCTCGCCCAGGCCCAATCGGCCGCCAAAGGGGTAGCGCCGGCTGATGGAAAAGCGTCGCCGGGAGCCACGGTGTCGTTCAAGGATCCGACGACCATTGATGGCGAGGAATGCTGGGTGGTCGAGGAGATCCTGCCGAGCGGAATCATCGACTCGATGCTCGCGACCCTCGGCGTCGCCGGGCCGATCCCGCGGGGAACACGATCCGCGGTCGGCAAGCAGTCGGGCCGGCTCGTCGAGACGACGCAACTGTGGCGGAACGACGATGGCCCGGAAAACGTCACCCGCTATAGCGACATCACGCCGAATACGGAGCTCTCCAATGAGCTTTTTCTTCCGCCGGATGATGTCGCATTCACCACGGTCAACTCGATCGAGGAATACGCCCGCCTCAGAACAGAGGCGACGCTCGAATCGCTCAACGAGTTTCGTCCCTGGGAAAAAGAACTTCCGATCAAGCATCCGTTGCGCCGAGATCCTCCGGTCTTTGATGAAGCAACGGGAGCCTTCAAGTTCTCACCGCCGCCGGGATTCTCCTCAGAGGAATGGAATGCCGAGTTCGGGAGGTTGGTGCTAGAGGACATGCAACGGGAAGGCAATCGCGTCCCCGGTGAGCCTTCCTTGAGAGAGCGGGTCATGGCGCTGGCAAAGTCGCGATTGTCGCCGTCCCAGTTGGCCGATTTGGCATATTTTGAGAAACGGGGTTCGATCCCGAGCGAAGCGGTAGCGCGCGATGGTATTCGGGCAGAAGAGCCCGCCGCATATGACCCAATGCCGGCGTTCTTCAACTATGGCAACCTGCCCATCCTAATCGTGAACGTAGCAGCGATCGGCACAATTTCCTGGATTCTGATCAGTCGATGGCGCGGTGCCGGCCGCGGAAGGTCATGATCGCAACCATCCACGTGACTTCTTGTGATCCATGCGAGTTTTATCTCACTATCCCTAACAGAAGAATCGAAAGGAAACTTCCAACATGAAACGGCTTCGTACCGATGGTAATCTTCGCGCAATTGTGACGATGCTCATGCTTGTAATGTGGCCGAGTCAAGCCCTTGAAGGCCGGCAATTGTCACCACCGCCGGGCAGTCGCACACCCGCCAACTGTGAAGCTGAGCGAGACGACGCTTACGCGAAGGCGAAAAGGGAATACCTCAACGCATTGGCTATTGTCGATCTGAAGAAGCAAACCGCCGTGGATAAGTGTAAGGGTACGTTCAGAAACGATAGTCTTGATTGCACACGGAAATACAATGCTTCACTGAAAGCACTCATGGCTGGCATCGCGGGCGCAACCTTGGGTTGCGGGGCTGTGTGCGTACTTGTTGCCACACCAGCGGGCGCGATCGTAGCGCCAGGTTGTGCGACGTGTATAGCAGGTCTTTACGGTGCAGCGTTAGGCGGAGTAGTGAAAGCCGAGTGTGACCTAACGGTCTGCGTCAAGGGGGTGACAGATCGTGCATCGGAGTGCAATTCCGGCGTGCAGAGTGACGAGATTATCGCGAAGGTAGAAGCGGAGATGGCGTACGATGAAAAACTCAGAACTGCCTATGAGCTTTTCCTACGGTGCAAGGCCAATGCCGGCGGGTGAGAAAGCCGGCCGCCGAGAGTGAGCTGACCCAGAGTCTTGTCGTGCCGAGGCCTTGCCGGGAAGCGGATCGATGAAAATATGTCACGCGGTTGTGCTTTGGGTCGGTGTCATCGTGATCGCTGGGTCGCTCGGGCAGCGCAGTCGCGATCGGATTGACGAAATGATCAACAGGACCAACTCCCGGTTTCGGGAAGCGATAGAGCTTTCGGTCAAGCATCCGTTCGACGTCGGATCTCCCGTCTTTGATGAAGCAACGGGAGCCTTGAAGATTCCGCCGCCACCGGGATTCACGGCAGAGGAATGGGACGCCGAGCTCACTCGGGTCGTACGGGAGGACATGCAGCGGGAAGGGAGTCGCCTCCCGGGAGAGCCCACCTTGAACGAGCAGATCAAGGCCCTGCGACGGTCGCGATTGTCGCCAGCCCAACTGGCCGACTTGGCCTATTTCGAAAACCGGACGGCGATTCCGAGGGAGGCGGCGGTACCGGCCGGCACCTCGATGGATGATCCTCGGTTTTGGTCAAAGATCTTGTCGTGGTTAGGATGGGCTAACTGTGGCGGGTGGTTTGCTTACGCGATCTGGTTATTGGTGCAGCGATGGCGCGGTGCCCGCAGCAAGTGACGGACTTTCGCCATGCAACGGCCAAGCACCACCGGTCTTCTGCCGTCTCTAGGAGTAGCACCCGCCGAGGCGAGGCGGGGCCAGCCCATCCCGCCGGCAGACTCGCTCGCTCCGCGGCGAGCCCAGCCGAGAGCGGCGACCGGAAACCCGGGCGGGGGTTTTCGATGCTGGGGCTTGGGGGTCATCGTCGTGATGCTCCTTGCCGGTCCTGGGCCTTCGGCGGAGATCGAGCGGGGCGTGTCGATTGCCGCCTTCGGCCCGCGGACACTTCAAAGCCCGGCGGCGGATCGGAGCCTCGCTGACGTGCGGGCGCTGGGCGCAAGCGCCGTGGCGATCAATGTTTCGTGGTGGCAGGATGACGAAACGTCGACCGAGATCCGGGCCGACGAGGCGAAGTCGGCGTCGCTGGAATCAGTCGGTCATGCCATCGACGAGGCGCACCGCTTGGGGATGCGTGTCATGCTCAAGCCGATGGTGGATGTGAAGTCGCGCATCTGGCGGGGCACGATCCGGCCCCGTGACCCGGAGCTTTGGTTTCAAAGCTACGGAGCGTTCATCGGCACGTTTGCCGATCTCGCCAAGCGGAAGGAGGTCGAGATTTTTTGCGTGGGTACTGAGATGAACACCCTCGAAGGACCGGAGCACGAAGCCCAGTGGCGGAATCTGATCCGCGACGTCCGGCGGCGCTACCCGGGGAAGCTCACCTATGCCGCTAATTGGCACGAGGGGGCGGGCACCCGTGGGGGCTTCCGGGCGGTGCGATTCTGGGACGCCCTCGATCTCGTCGGCATCAATCCCTATTTCGCCATCGCCGACTCAAGCGATCCCACGGCTGAGCAACTTTCGGCCGGCTGCCGGGGCTGGATGGACACACTCGAAGCCTGGCGGAGCGAAGCGGGCATCGACAAGCCGATTCTCTATACCGAGATCGGCTATCCCTCCTTTGACGGCGGCGCGATGAAGCCATGGGGCTCCGAGGAATCGGGGCTCAATCCCGATCCGGCCGAACAGGCCGCGGCCTACGAGGCCTTCCTTTCCACCGTCGGCGAGCGCGAGTGGTGCGCGGGCTGCTTTCTTTGGCGCTGGGAGCCTTATCCCCATGCCGGGCTCCGCTACCCTACCGGCCATACGCCGCAGGACAAGCCGGCCGAGAAGGTGATCGCCCGGCACTGGGGCGGAACCGCGCCCGACGCGGCAGCGGTGCGGGAGTCGCTCGAATGATGGTTATTCAACGAGGCTCTCGTGTGGCGCGTCGGCGGCATCCCGTGGGGCTGACGCTCGTTGAGCTTCTCCTGGTGATCGCGATCATCACGCTCCTGATCAACTTGAGCATCCCCGCGGTCCAGCAGGCGCGCGAGGCGAGCCGGAGGATGCAGTGCCAGAACAATCTCAAGCAGATCGGGTTGGCAATCCAGAACCACGAGAGTGGCAAGCGGCGCTTTCCTTCCGCCGGCGGCCCATCGGGGGATTTCCGCACCGTGCCGATGGCGCCGCACGGGTTTGTCCGCGCCGGTTGGGGGGTGCAACTGCTCCCCTTTATCGAACAGGAATCGCTCCACCGGCAGGCAGAGGAGTTTGATCCCCGCACGCGGCCGCCAGGAGGAGCGGCGCTCGTGGAGACGCCAGTCGCCCTCTATGCCTGCCCGTCGCGCGGCCAGCGGTTTTCCCTGCCTGACGGCGAGGGACTGAAGCCGGCCATGGGCGACTATGCCGGCGTGGTCGGGGAGTATTTTTTCGAACATGATCCGGCCCAGCCGCCGCGGCCAGCCGAAGCCCGTGACACGTGGCGGGGGATCATCGCCAAGGGGGGGCACGGGACGCGCGCCTGGCGGCCGGTGACGCCGGCGATGGTCGGCGACGGGCTATCCAGCACCGTGGCGATCCTCGAGAAAGCCTGCGCGCAGGGGAGCTCCACCGCTGATCCCCGCGACTGGTGGGAACTGCCGGGGTGGGCCCAGAACGCCGACTGGTCGACGATGCGCATCGCCCACGTAGAAGGTGAATATCCGCCAGTGGCCGACGCCACGCGGCGCCGCATCGGCGATCCCTTCCTCCGCGACTTCGACACCGGCCGCTACAAGGAGCTGGCCTTCGGCTCGCCCCATCCCGACGTGGTGCTCGGTGTCTTCGGCGATGGCGCGACCCGGTCGATCCGGCTTTCGATCGACCCCTGGGTTTTCCACAACCTCGGCTGCCGCGATGACGGCGAAGTGATCAGGAAAGCTGACTTGGAATGACCCCCGCCGCGTTGCCGGGGCCCAGGCGCGGGGCGGCCGCGGCGCATCAGCCCCATTCCGTCCAGGCGCCGGTGGCGATCACGTAACCCCCGAGAAATGCATTCGTCGTGGCATGGGCAACGATCGCGTCGGAGAGCCGGCGGCGGTGGTAGAGGGCCAGCGCGAAGGCCAGCCCGGCGAGCGTCGCCCGCTGCCAATCCGCGCCATGCATGACGCCGAAGGCGAGCGACGAGGCGAGGAATGACAGCCAGGTGAACGTTCCCACCGGCACGCGCTCGATGTCGTCGTCGATGAGGCGGCGGGGGAGGAATCCGCGAAACGCCAGTTCCTCCGCGATCGGCACCGTGATCGTGTATCCGGCCAGTCGGAACAGCAGCCAGAGCAGGGCCCAGGGCTGGCCCAGCTGCTGGGCCGGATCCATGGCGGCGACTTTCTCCGCATCCTCCAGACCG
>SIAG01000259.1 GCA_009691925.1 Planctomycetaceae bacterium | reverse complement strand
CAGAGGTCCCCCTGCCGCCCATGATGGAGGGGTTGGTGGTGGCGAAAGCGGCGCGGCTCAACCGCGCCCCGTCGGTCGTGTCATCCCGTGGGAATCCCATGCGCGCCCTGCTCTCGTCCGTGGCCGGTTGGTTGTTGCTGCTGTCGCTCCTTTCGGCTCCGGTCGCCGCGGCGGAAGCCCAGCCGCGCACCGAGTGGACCGGCTCGCGGATCAGCGGGGCCCCGATCCCGCCGCCCCCCTACGGCCACGAGCCGGTCCTCCCCGCGCTTCGCTTCGACAAACCGACGGAACTGGTGCCGATCCCCGGCAGCGATCGGATGGCGATCACCGAAGAGAAGGGGAAGGTGTATTCGTTCCCGATGCGGCCCCGATCCGGGGGCGATGGGTACGAGGAGGTGGCCCACGCCGACCTCGTCTGTGATCTGGGGTCGATCGCGGGGTTTGATCACCTCTTCGGCCTCGCTTTCCACCCGCGGTTCGCTGAAAATCGGCAGTGCTTCCTCGTCTACGCCCTCCAGGCGAAGATCGCCGACGGCACGCGCGTGTCGCGGTTCACCGTCTCGACGACCGATCCGCCGACGATCGATCTGGCCAGCGAGGAGCGGGTCATCGACTGGGTGTCGGGGGGGCACAACGGCAGCAGTCTCCAGTTCGGCCCCGACGGGATGCTCTATATCTCCGCCGGCGACTCCCAAGACGCCACGCCTCCTGATGCTCTTGGTACGGGGCAGTCGGTCGAGGATCTGCTCGCATCGATCCTCCGCATAGACGTCGATCATCCCACCGGGCCGACCGCCGCAGGCGGCCCGCCCCACCCCTATTCGATCCCCGCCGACAATCCGTTCGTCGACGTCCCGGGGGCGCGGGGGGAGGTGTGGGCCTACGGTCTGCGGAATCCGTGGCGGATGTCGTTTGACGGGTCGGGGAGGCTGTGGGTCGCTGACGTGGGATGGGAATTGTGGGAGATGATCTACCTCGTCGAGCGCGGCGGAAATTATGGCTGGAGCATCATGGAGGGGCCGCAGCCGGTGGTGGGGGATCGGCGCCGCGGACCCGATCCGATCACGCCGCCGGTCATCTCCCATCCGCACACCGAGAGCCGTTCAATCACCGGAGGCTATGTGTCGACCACCCCCCGGCTCCCCGAGCTGGCCGGGGCCTATGTGTATGGCGACTTTGTCACGGGGAAGGTGTGGGGGCTGCGGCACGATGGCAAGCGGATCACCTGGCAGGAAGAGCTTGCCGACACGCCGTTGGCCCTCTCGACCTTCGGCCGCGGTGCCGACGGCGAGGTCCTCCTGGTCGACTACGACTCAGGCTCGCTCCACCGGCTCGTCCGCCGCCCGCCGGTGGAGGCCAACCTCCGCTTTCCCACCCGCTTGAGCGAAACCGGGCTGTTTGCCAACACCGCCACCCAGATGCCGGCGGCGGGGGTCGTTCCCTATGCGATCAGCGCCGAGGCGTGGGCCGACGGCACGAGTGCCGAGCGCTGGCTCGCCCTGCCGGGGACGGCGCAGCTCTCGCTCTACGAAGCGCAGAATCCGCAGCAGGGCTTCATTCGCGGGAAGTTCAAGTTTCCCACCGACGGTGTCCTCGCCAAGACGATCGCCATCGAGACCGCCCCCGGCACCACCCGGCGGATCGAGACCCAGCTGCTCCATTTCAACGGTGCCGACTGGTGCGCCTACAGCTATCTGTGGAACGACGAGCAGACCGATGCCGAGCTTGTCGGCCCCGAGGGGGCGGCGGTCCGGCTGGAGATCGCTGACCGAGCCGATCCGGACGTTTTCCATCGCCAGAGCTATCGCGTCGCCAGCCGCACCGAGTGCCTGATGTGCCACACGACCCGGGGTGGGTCTCTGTACGGATTCACGCCAGCGCAGCTCAACCGCCCGGTCGATCCCCGCGTGGCGCTGGTCGGCATCAGCTCGACGGCCACAAACCAGCTGCGCTGCTTCGACGAGCTCGGGCTCCTCGCCAAGCCGCTCGACGAGAGCGTGACGCCGCCGGTCGATCCCTACGACCCGACCGCCGATCTCGACCGCCGGGCCCGCAGCTACCTGCAGATGAACTGCGCCCAGTGTCATCTGCGGGGTGGGGGCGGAGCGTCCGATTTCGATCTCCGCTCCGACGTGGCCCTCGACCGCACGAAGCTCGTCGGGCTGCGGCCGAGCCACGGCACCTTCGCCCTCGACGACGCGGCGGTGGTGGCGGCCGGCGCTGCGACGAAGTCGGTCCTCTATTACCGAATGGCGACGCTCGGCCGCGGGCGGATGCCCCATTTCGGCTCGACTGTCGTCGATACCCGAGGACTGAAGCTGATCGGCGACTGGATTGAAGGTCTGCCGAGCGAGGCAGCACCGGCCGGGGCGGCCCCGGTCGACACCGACCATCTACCGACCGGCGCCACCCCCTCAGAGGCGCTCCGTCTCCTCCGGGCGATCGACGGCGGCGCGCTTCCGGCCGACGAACTGGCACGGATCGCGGCTTGGGGGACTTCCCACGGTGACCCGCAGGTTCGCGATCTGTTCGAGCGATTCACCCCTGAGGAGCAGCGGCGCGAGCGGCTCGGAACGAGCATTCGCTCCGCCGACCTGCTCGCGCTTGAGGGGGATGCCGACCGGGGGAGAAAGCTGTGGGAATCGGCTGCCGTGAGCTGCCGAAGCTGCCATCACTCCGCCACGGAGCCGACGACGGACCGGCCGGCGGTCGGCCCCGATCTGGTCGGGATTGGCAAGCGGCTGACGCGGGCCGAGCTCCTCGAAAGCCTCCTTGAGCCCTCCCGGAAGGTCGATCCGAAGTTCGCCACTTGGTATGTGGAGACCACAGACGGCCTCGTCCACACCGGGCTCCTCCCAGAGCGATCCGAGAGCGAGATCGTGATCCGTGACGCCCAAGGACGCGACACGCGAATTCCGCGCGGGGAGGTGGAGCAGCTCGTCCAGCAGTCGCAGTCGCTCATGCCGGAGCAGCTCCTCCGAGACCTCTCGGCAGCCGAAGCCGCCGATCTGCTCGCCTATCTGGGAGGGCTGTGAGTCGGCCCTCTCCCGGCCACCCACGCCACAAGAGGGGTGCTCCGGCAGGCGGGGACGCCTAGGGTGCCAAATATGGCATGTGCCGAACGGGCTAGCAGGTGGCACGTACAACAAGCTAAGCCCAGCCTCCGAGCAGAGGGGCAATTGCGACCTTGGTCGTTCCCGAAGGACAGCGGCTGGGTGGGGCGATAGCCAATGGTTCCAGGCAGCGTGAAGTGAAAGTCATGAACGTGTAAATCTATCCATCGAAAGGATGTGTACTTCCTCAGATGGATGGATTGTTATGGGGGTGATATCTGTAAATTGAGAGTCGGCGTTGCCAGATCGCTACCGGTTTGGTGCGCGCCATGCCCGTTTCGGCATTTCGTGGCCTTCGGGCGTGTGTCCCACCGCGCTCACCGCGGTTTTCACCTACAATTGAAATCACCACACGGCTGGCCAACGCGGCTGGGTCAACAGTGGTTCGATAGCCGTTGATGTCTGGGGGGCTTGCGAATCCTGACAAGTCTCGGTGGCGTTGTTGGCATGTCTGCTTCGCCGGCGTCGACCGACCATTGCTGCGAAGCTCGATTCGATTTTTTTATTTCCGTCAATCTTTTATTCCCCGCATTTCCTGGAGATCCCTTCCCATGTCACTCCGGCCTCCCCTCCGTCGCGGCGGGTTCACGCTCGTCGAGCTCCTTGTTGTCATCGCCATCATCGGCACGCTCGTCGGCCTCCTCCTCCCGGCCGTGCAGTCGGCGCGGGAGGCGGCCCGCAAGATGAGCTGCATCAACAACGTCAAGAATCTCGTCCTCGGCATGATGAACTTCGAGTCGAGCAACAAGTGCTTCCCCCTCGGCGGCGCTTCGGTGTCGACCCGCGATCAGGCCGCCGTCCTCGGCGGCGGAACGCTCTGCCCTCCCACCAGCGGCGGAGCCTTCGAGCAGGCTTCGGGCCGCTACCGGGCTTGGTCGTTCGGCACCTCGTCCGGGGGCGTCGAGACCCAGACCGGCAGCCCGTTCTACGCGGCCGCGGCATTCATGGAGCTCAACAACGAGTTTCAAACCATGGCGTTCTATGCGTCAATGCCCATCTTTTCATGCCCATCGCGGGGCGGCAGCGGTGCCGAGACGATCGGTGACGGTGCCGGCAACGATCGGATCTTCACCAACATCCCCAACTCCAACGGCACGCTCCCGACGGCCCTCGGCTTTGCTGCCAAATATCTTCTCACCGGTGGCCAGACGAAGGCCATGATCACCGACTACGCCACGAACCAGTCGATCACCCCCGATCACGGCATCCACGGCACGCAGAGCCAGTCGGGCATTCTTACGAAGATCGCCAAGGCTGGTGACATCGACTTTAACTGGCCGCGGAACCGTGGCTACAGCCGGTATGGCACGTATGACGTCAGCCGGCCGGTTCGCGTTTCCGACATCGTCGACGGCACGAGCTACACGCTTCTGGTGGGTGAGATCTCGATGGACACGCGGATGTACAATTCCGGCTGCATGTCCTACCGCGACCCGGCCTTCGCGGGGGGTGTCGAGACGACGCGAGCTTTGAGCTCCGGTGGCGTGTGTGCCACGCAGAACGTCTTCCAAGATCAGCGTTGCGACGGCATCGGCTGGGCCAATTTCCGTGGCCACTGGGGCACGCCCCACCCGGGTGGGGCGACGATCGGTCTCGCCGATGGCTCGGTGACGTCGGTTCAGGTCGGGACGGTGATCACGGCGCTGGTCGACATCGCCGATGGCACGGTGGTCCCCGACAACGTTCTCAACCGCTGATCGCGACCAACAGACCCCGGTCCTGGCCACGCTGCCGCGACCGGGGTCTTTTTTTCTGACCCGAATCTCCTTCTGCTCCCTTTCGCACGCTTCGAAACACCTTCCTGCCCGAGGATCCCTGTCATGGTTCGTGGTTTCCTGCTCGCCGTTGTCTGCCTGATGGCGGTCGGCTGTTCCAGCAACAAGGGCGAAGTGACCGTCGCCGGCCGGCTCACCCGTGGTGGCAAGCCGTGCGAGGGGGTGGGGGTCAATCTCGTCGCCGACGACATCTCGGCCCAGTGCTTCATCGGCTCGACCAATGCCGACGGGAAGTTCGAGATGTATTCTTTCAAGGGGACAAAGGGAATGCTGCCGGGGAATTACTCGGTGCAGATCAGCATCCCGCTCGACGCCCCCGGCGGCGGCCTTGTGAAGGCCGATCTCATCGGAGCCAAGTCGCCCTGGCACGTGATCGTCACCGACAAGGGGATCCCCGATCTGCAGCTGGAGATGGACAAGGAAAAGCTCGAATGACGTTGACATCCGCCCCGAGAATCCTCCGGCAGGCCTTCGCGGCCGTGATCGTGCTGGGGGGGGTGGGCGCTGTGACTCCACGGGTGGCTGCCGAGGAGGTCGCGCCGGTTGAGCTTCGCTCCGAGAGGTTCTCTGTCGTCGTCAGCCCGACCCGCGGCGGGAGCTTGCTGGCGATGCGTGTGAAGCACGGGGAGGCGTGGCTCGACCTCATGCCCGATCCGGGGTCGCGGGGATCGAGCTGGCTCATGCTCCCCTATTCCAACCGGATCCGCGACGGGCGCTTCGTGTATGACGGCCGCGAGCATCAGCTCACAGGCGCCAAGAACCACGCCATCCATGGCGACGTCCGCGCCCGGCCATGGACGATCGTCGCGCAGACGCCTTCGAGCCTCGTCCTGTCCTTTGACTCTGCCGAGTTTCCCGACTTCAACTGGCCCTGGCCTGTTCGCGCGACCGTCGGGATGACACTTTCCGGTGATCAGGTCGAGCAGACTCTGCGGCTGGAGAACCTCGGGGAGACGACGATGCCGGCCGGCTTCGGCTGGCATCCCTACTACCGCCGCTGGCTCACGCGCGACGGTGAGCCGGTCGTGCTCGGCTTCACCGCGCCGCGGATCCACCCCGACACCGACGCCGATGGCCTCCCGGATGGCCCTTCGGAGACGGTGCCTGCAGACCTCGACTTCTCCACGCCGCGGGAGCTCGGCAGCCGGCGGATCGATGCCTGTTTTGCCGGCTTCGATGGGCAGGCAACGATCCAGT
>SIAG01000258.1 GCA_009691925.1 Planctomycetaceae bacterium | reverse complement strand
TGCGGCACGTAGCTCGGCGTGCAGAACTGATCGGCGACGACGCGCACCTCCGGACGGTCGCGTGCCAGCACGAGCATCGTATCGGCGAAGTTACGGCCGCGGACCGGGCCCGACTCCCCCGCCGAGTAGAGGCCGCAGGTGCGCACCACCTGATGCCGCTCCCATCCCCGGGCCGCCACCTCGCCGGCGAGCTTGCTCGCACCATATTCGCCGAGCGGGCCGGTCGCATCATCCTCGCGGTAGGGGATCTTCCGCGCCGCATCAGCGCCGAAGACGTAATCGCTGCTGATCTGAACGAGGAGCGCGTCGACTTCGTGACAGGCGTCGGCGAGGGCCGCGACGGCGTGGTCGTTTGCGGCCCGGCAGGCGGCCGGCTCGGTCTCGGCCTTGTCGACGGCGGTCCAGGCCGCGCAGTTGATCACGGCGCGCGGGCGGAGCCGGCCGATGACGGCGCAGACGGCCGCCGGATCGGCGATGTCGAGGCTGCTCCTAGGCAGCGCCACGGCGCTGCTGCCGAGCAGCCGGCACAGTGTCCTCCCCAGTTGGCCAGATGACCCGGTAACGGCGATCGTGCCCGTCGTCGACATGCGCTGATCCCCCTGCCAGTTCCTCGCCGGCGATCTGGACGAGATAGCGGCCGTAGTCGTTGTTCATCTTCCGGCCGGCCGCCTCGAGGCCATCCCGCGACAGCCAGCCCATCCGATAGCCGATCTCCTCCAGGCAGGCGATCTTGAGCCCCTGCCGCTCCTGGATCGTCTGCACGAAACCGGAGGCCTGCATGAGCGAGTCGGGGGTGCCGGTGTCGAGCCAGGCGAAGCCGCGGCCGAGGGTCTCTACTCGGAGGGCCTTCTCCTCCAGATAGACGCGATTGAGATCGGTGATCTCGAGCTCCCCACGCGGGCTCGGCGCCAGCGCCGCGGCAAGGTCACAGACCCGCGCGTCGTAAAAATAGAGCCCCGGCACGGCATAATGGCTCTTCGGCACCGTCGGCTTCTCCTCCAGCGACACCGCGCGCCCAGCCGCGTCGAACTCGACGACGCCGAACCGCTCCGGATCACGGACGGGATAGGCGAAGATCGTCGCCCCGTCGTCCCGATCGGCCGCGCGCCGCAGGACGTCCTGGAAGCCGTGCCCGTAGAAAATGTTGTCACCGAGGACGAGTGCGGCGCGGGAGCGCCCGAGGAACTCGCGGCCGATCACAAAGGCCTGTGCGAGCCCCTCCGGCCGCGGCTGCTCGGCATAGGAAAGCGATACACCAAACGCGCTGCCGTCGCCGAGGAGGCGCTGGAAGTGGGGGAGGTCATGCGGCGTCGAAATCAGAAGGATGTCGCAGATACCGGCGAGCATCAGCGCCGAGAGCGGATAGTAGACCATCGGCTTGTCGTAGATCGGCAGGAGTTGCTTCGAGATCGCGAGCGTCATCGGATTGAGCCGCGTGCCGGCCCCACCGGCCAGCACGATCCCCTTCAGCGGCGGAGGGAGGGGCTGGTCGCCAGCGTGTTCCGGCTCGGTGCCGGCAAGGGTGAGGCCATGGTTCGAAGACGTGCCGCGCGGGGGGGACATGATGCAGCCCTGGGATGGTAGGAACGGGTCGAAGCGTCGGAATCGATCGGCCATAACAAGTCAGGCACTCGCCCGATCGGGAATGCCACCGTCGATGCAAAATGGCGAGGTCTCGTCGCACTCGTGCCGGATCTCGTCGACCTTCTCCTTCTTGCCCGGCCCGGCATAGAGCTGGTTGGGGCCATTGAACACCCAGCCAGGTACGGGGCTGGTGTTGCGGTAGGCGTGGACGACCCCCGGCGGGATCGTCACGGCGCAGGGGTTCGACTGGCCGCAGATCGTGCGGGTGTGGAGCCCGTAGGTCGGCGAATCCGCGCGGGCGTCCCAGAGGAGGAGCTCGAAATCCCCGGGGCCGATGAAGGCGAAGTAGTCGGTTTGATCGACATGCTCGTGCGGCCCGCGGGCCACGCCCGGCTGCGTCTGGCTGACGTAGGCCATCACCGGATGGAGAGCGGAGGCGAGCTCGTCCTCGCGGTAGATCTCCACGAGCCAGCCACGGGAGTCGGCATGACGGTTGAGCGCCTTGAAGGTGACTTCGGCGATCGCCGCCGGATCGGCGGAGGTGGTGCGGATCGTGAACGACGGCATGCGAGATCTCGAGGGGTGGGGGAGAGGCCGGCGTGCCATCGCGAACAGGCCGGTACCGGGATGGAGATAGTCGATGCGGGCCACCGGGGCCAGTGCGGTTTCCGTTCGGGTTCCCCCTGACCCGCGATGGCCGCGGGGCCGGTGGAGTGGTGAATCGGGGATGAATGGGCAGGGCACGAACCGGCCCCGGAGCGAACTGCGAAAAAGCTGGTCTGGAGCGCACCTGGCGTTTTCGCCGATACAAACGTCAGAAACGGACCATCCTCTGGCTTCCGCCCATGTTCAACCGGCATCACACCTCAAGCGTCCGGCACCGTCACCGCCTCCGTGATCCAGGGTCATCCCCCCGGATCTTCCTGGCGCGTGACTGGATCCATTTCCACGAAGAAGAGGCCCCTTCCGCGCCGCTGTGCCGCGCCCCGGTCGGCCTTCCCCTCGGGGCTCCACCGCCGGCGCTGGCCACGATTCTCCCGGTGCCGGAGGGAGAGCCGAGGCCGACGTTCTCGGTGATGCTGCCCACCTTTGAACCGGACCAGCGCCTCGGACTCTCGCTCGCGGCGGTGCTCGCCCAGGCCCCCGGCCCCGAGGCGATGCAGATCGCCGTGGTTGACGACGGTTCGCGGCAGGTTGATGTCCGCGCGCTCGTCCGCTCCTTCGATCCCGGCGGCCGTGTCGAGGTTCTCCTCAATCCGTCGCGCATCGGGCTGGCCGGCAACTGGAACCGCTGCCTGTCGCTCGCCCGCGGGAGGCTCGTCCACCTCCTCCATCAGGACGACCACGTCCTCCCCGGGTTCTACGACCGCATCGGACATGCCTTCCGGGCCGCCCCCACCATCGGGATGGCGTTCTGCCGCAGCCGGATCGTCGACGGCGACGATCGTCTCATCAAGACCGCGTCGCGGCAGCAGTGGACCGCCGGCGTGCTCGCCGGCTGGCTGTCGAGGATCGCCGAGCGGCAGCGGGTGCAGACGCCGGCCGCCGTGGTCGCCCGCAGCACCTACGAGCGGATCGGGGGCTTCCGCGCCGATCTGTGCCACGCGCTCGACTGGGAGATGTGGGTGCGAATCGCCGCCGCCTGCCCGGTGTGGTACGACCCGCGCGTGCTCGCCGTCTACCGCCGACATCGGGGGAACGAATCCCACCGCCTCCTCAACAGCGGTGCGGTGTGGCCCGACCTCCTCCAGGCGATTGAACTCAACGCCAGCCTCCTTCCGGCGGTCGATCGGGAACGGGTCCGGGAGCGGAGCGCCCGCTGGTACGCCGGCTCGGCGCTGCGGACGGTCGAGAAGCAACTGGCGCGGGGCGAGCTCGACGCCGCCAGACAGACGCTCGACCACCTCCCCGACATCCTCCGCCTCCTCCCCGGCGGCGGCGACCGCAGCCTGCCGCTCCGCCGCGTCGGCCGGCTCCAGGAACGGCTGCGGACGGCCCGCCGTCGGGCGGCCTGAACCACCGCCCGCTCCGGCGGGGCCCCGGCCAACGCGAGCACTCCCCGCCATGCGCCGTGCGATCATCCTCGCGCACCACGATCCCGACGGGATCGTCGACCCGCATGTCATCCACGCCCTCCGCGCCTACCGGGCGCTCACGGACAGGCTGGTGGTCGTTTCGACATCGCTGCGCCGCCTCCCCGACGACCTCGTGGGAACCGTCGACACGTTCCTGCCGCGCGAGAACGTCGGCTACGACTTCGGCAGCTGGCAGGCCGGCCTCCGCATGCTCTCCCCCTCCGGAGGCGTCGATGCGGCGGGATTCGACGAGGTGGTGTGTGTCAACGACAGCGTCTACGGGCCGCTGTTCGACCCGGCGCCGATGTTCACCGATCCCCGCACGGCAGGGGCTGACCTGTGGGGGATGGTGATCTCCACGCAGCCCCCCCGCCACGGCGGTCGACTGCCGCGGCCCCACCTCCAATCCTGGTTCCTCGCCGCCCGTCGAGCGTTGCTCGCGTCAGCGTGCTGGAGGGATTTTTGGAGCGGCGTCGTCCCCCAGTCGACGAAGGACGACGTCATCAGCCGCTACGAGGTCGGGCTGTCGGAGCAGGTCATGGCTGCCGGCTTCCGGATCGCGGCCCTCTACGATGCCGGCAGGGAAGCCGCTCCCGGATGGCGCGACGTGGTGGCTGACCTTTCCGTACGGAGGCCTTTTGCCACCTGGCGGCTCCTGCGGAGAATCCGCCGCCCGTTTCACAATCCCGCCGAGCTCCTCCCCCGGCGGTTGCTGGCCGCCGGGATTCCCTATGCCAAGGTGTCGCTTCTCCGGGTCAACCACTACCGGCTCGCGCCGCAGGCAATTCGCGCGGCGATCCAGGCGGTGGCAGGGGGTTTCGATTCGGGGCTCGTGGAGCGGCATCTGGCGCGGACCGCACGGCGGGGAGAATGACCCCGACTGCAGAAACCCCCACCAGCCGTAGCGGGAACGGCGATCGGTTGGAAACCCCGGCGGGGGTGTGCGATAGTGTCGTTTCGGCGGGCCGCGACCGCCCCAGGGCCCGATTGCGAAAGGAAGACCGGCATGAAAATCCATGAATACCAGGCGAAGGAACTCCTCCGCGCCGCCGGCGTACCGGTGCTCGCGGGAAGGGTGGCCAGCACCCCCGAGGAGGCCGCCGCCGCGTTCACCGCGCTCGGCACGCCGATCTGCGCTGTCAAGGCCCAGATCCATGCCGGCGGCCGTGGCAAGGGGATGGTGAAGGGCTCGACGCAGCGCGGCGTGGAGCTCGCCAGGAGCGCCGATGACGCGGCGCGGATCGCCAAGGGCCTCCTCGACCAGACCCTCGTCACGATCCAGACCGGCCCCGAGGGGCACGTCGTTCACCAGGTGTTCGTCGAGAGCGGATGCGCCATCGAACGCGAGCTGTACTGCGCGATCCTCGTCGACCGGCAGGCCGGGTCGCCGGTCCTGATCGCCAGCACCGCCGGCGGCATGGATATTGAGGAGGTGGCGGCGAAGACCCCGGAGCTGATCATCACCGAGCCCTTCGACCCGGACCGCGGCCTCTCCGCCTGGCAGACGCGCGTCCTCTCGGCCCGCCTCGGTCTCCCGGCGGCGAGTTGGAGAGCCGCGGAGCAGTTCTTCAAAGCGGTCACGAAGGCCTTTGTGAACCTCGACGCGTCGCTCCTCGAGATCAACCCCCTCGTCCTCGCGAAGGACGGCACGATGGTCGCCCTCGACGCAAAGATGACCTTCGACGACAACGCGCTGTTCCGCCACGCTGGTTTAGCCGCCCTCCGCGATGAGAACGAGGAGGAGCCTGCCGAAACGCGGGCCGCCGCCGCCGGGCTCTCCTACGTGAAGCTCCACGGCACGATCGGCTGCCTCGTCAACGGCGCCGGCCTCGCCATGAGCACCATGGACCTCGTCAAATACCACGGCGGCGAACCGGCCAACTTCCTCGATGTCGGCGGCGGCGCTGATGTCAAGCAGGTCACCGAGGCGTTCCGGATCATCCTCTCCGACAGGAACGTCAAGGCGATCCTCGTCAACATTTTCGGCGGAATCATGCGTTGCACGACGATCGCCAATGCCCTCGTCGAGGCCTCGAAGACCGTCGGCTTCACCGTCCCTCTGGTCGTCCGCCTCGAGGGGACCGAGGTCGAGGAGGGGAAGAAGATCCTCGCCAACAGCGGCACGACGATCATCACCGCTGATGGCCTCACCGACGCCGCCAAGAAGGTCGTGGCCGCGTCCAAGGGGCTCAAGGCCTGATCCGCCGCGACGGCCGCCGATCGCGCCCCAACTCCAGCCCGAAATCCACCCTCTCCTCTCTCCACGCCTCCCGGCTATCACACCACCATGAGCATCCTCGTCAACCGTGACACCCGCGTCATCTGTCAGGGCATCACCGGAAAGGTGGGGGAGTTCCACACCCGCGGCTGCCTTGACTATGGAACGCGGATGGTCGGCGGCGTGACGCCCGGCAAGGGGGGGGAAACGGTCGC
>SIAG01000257.1 GCA_009691925.1 Planctomycetaceae bacterium | reverse complement strand
CGATCCGGCCGTGATCGTGCCATCGGGGCAGATGCCGACGCCGTCGGAATTCCGTAGCCCGGTGGCGAGCACCTCGGCTGTTTTTCCATCAGCCGAGATCCGCACAAGCCCCTGCGCACTGCAGGCGGTGATGAAGCGGCCTTGCGAATCGCGGACGAGGCCGCAGGTGTAGTCGTGGCCACCGGCCGATGCCGCGTAGGCACGGGAGAAACAGTCGTAGCGATCGGCCTCGCCGTCGGCATTGGTGTCGATGAGCTTCGTGATCTGGTCGCGCCCGAGGACATGGATGACCCCGTCGACGACCGCCATTCCGAGCGGATGATGGAGCCCGGACGCGATCCGCCGCCACGCCAGCCGACGGGGCTGGCCATCGGCGCCAGGATCGATCTGCTTGGCCCGCCAGACATCCCCCTGCATCGTGCAGACGACGATATCCCCGTCGGGGAGAAAGTCGTGATCGCCACAGAAAACGAGCGCCTGCCAGGGGTTCACCACCGGTAGCTCGAAGGTGTCGACGGCCCACGGCACCTGCTTGCCACGGACGATATTCGTACGAATAACCTCCGGCCATTGTGGCGGGCCGCCATCAAGGAGCCCTTTGAACGGATGGGCCTCGACCGGCCCGACGACGCGCTCCAAGACGCCGTCCTTCACGCTCGGCACGTCGAGCACCCGCATCCCGTCGACGGTGTAGACGAAACCGATCTCGGTCCCCCGGCGGACGAATCCCTCGTAGGCAAACTTTCCCACCGGCACGGCTGGAAGGGTTGCCGAATCCGGCAGCGGCAGCTGCGTGCCCCCCGGGCTGAGGCCGCCGAGAAAGCCGTAGCGCGTATCGGAGAGACCGAGGAACTTTCCCTGCCAGGCGACGGGGTAGGTGAAGGTATCGGGATCGAAGCAGACATTGAGACCACCCCCGAGTTGGACGCAGACTCCGCGCACGATCGTCTTTCCGAAGGCGTGGAGGACGCCGGCCTGGACCGATCCGAGGACAGTGTTGTTCCAGCGGCCATCGCGCCAGGTCTCCTCATTCTGATTCCCCCAGTGGCCGAGCGTGCCGCCGTCGAGGCCGGGATATTGGGGGAGGAGCGGCGGCGTGGGGCAGATGGCGCGGAACCACCGCGCCTCCTTGGCGTAGAAGTCGTACTGCCGGTCGCGGTTGACCGGCAGCTGCCAATCGGGAAACGCCTCGGGGATGAGCGGCGCCTGATCGGGCTCGAAGGCCGCGGGAACGGTGGGGTGGGCGGCGGCCACCACCGCGGCAACAGTTGCCGCCGGCAGGTCGACATGCCGGCCGAGGTCGGCAAGGAAACGGACGAGATCGCGCCGGTCGCGCGGGTGGAGCGACTGCATCAGCCCGTCGGGCATCATGCTGCCGGTCTCCTCGATAACTTCGATGTCGGTCTTGGCAAGGACCTCGCGGGCCCCTGATGCCGGGTCGCGAAGCACCAGTGATGCGTCGTCCTCACGCTCCCGGTATCCGCGCCGGCTCGCCCCGTCGACCGTGACCACCGTCACGGTACGGAACTCGGGCTGAACGACATGCTGCGGCCAGAGCAGCGACTCGGCGATCTGGTCGTGGGTCTTTTCGCTTCCGAGCTTCGAGAGCGCCGGGCCGACGTTCCCGCCATGCTCCCCCACCTTGTGGCAGGAGATGCAGGCAAGTGTGTGCCGGGTGAAGACGCGGGCGCCGTTGGCGGCACTCGCTCCCTCCCCCTTCGCCTCGGCCGCCAGCGCCGCCACGACGGCCGGGTCGTGCAGTGGCACACCCGCCGCCGCTGCCTTCGGTGCAGCGGCGGGAGCCTCCCACGTCTTCATGCCAGGAAGCGCCCCGGGATCCTTGCCGTCAAGTTTCGCGGCCACCCACTCGAGCCCGACGAGGTTGTCACGGAGCCGATCCTCGGCGTCGAGCTGGGTGTGGTTGAGGATTCCGAAGGGACCCGCAAAGCCACTCTCCTGAACGATCTTCAAGAGCTCCATGTCCTGCTCCCCCGAGCCGATCGGGGCGATCTTCAGGCCACGGGCCTCGCCGTCGGCAAACATTCCGTTGAGGTTGAGCACCTGAAGATAGGGCTTCATCCGCGCAAGCAGCTCGCGGAATCGCCCGGCGTGGACATGGCCGTGATGCTGGTTGTAGACAATGCCGACATTCGTGACCGGAGCCTCGCCGGCACGCAGCGCCTCAATGATCTCGATCTGATTCTCCGGCTCACCGAACCAACCGCCGTGATTGTAGAGGCCGACGGTGCAGCCGATCTTTTGGGCGGCCTCGGCGACGGGGCGGATCCGCGTCGCTTCGGCCGCCACGCGGGCCTGCTGCTCGTCGGCATTGGCCGTCGGGCCCCCGCCCCCGCTCACCCACAGGCTCGGCGTCATGCCGTGGCGCTTTAGGACCGCGAGAATCAGCTTCGCCTCGTCGTTGAGCTCGCCCGGAAACCACCAGCCGACAAGCTCGATCCCCTGCTCGGAAATAGCCCGCATCTCGTCGTCGAATTGCGGAATATGCTCCGCCCGGTAGTCGTAGGCGTAGTTGACGATCCCCAGCCGCTTCATCATCGCCGCCCGGTCAGCGGGCGAACGGGCCTCGTCATCGAACGGCACGATGCACCAGGCGACGAGATTGTCCCGGCGGAAGAGCTTCTCTGCGGAGACGATCTCGTCGGCCAGGGCCGCGGCCCCCCAGCCGATGGCCAGCGAAAGGAGAACGACCAGGCGACACAACGGACGAATGACGCCGATCACGGGAAACCCCCAAAGTGTGGTGAGCCGGCCCGCACGGACCGCGCCGGAAGGGGTGAGTATGCCACAGGGACCAGCCGGATCGGCAGATCAACCGCCCCCGATGCCCCCCCATGAGCCCCGCCGCGATCCAGAGTTCATCGGGGCGATGTGAGCCGCTGGCGGACGAGGACCGGGAGATGCTTCACCGGCACCGAGCCGGAGGAGAGGACCGCCTCGTGGTAGCGGCCAAGCTCAAAAGCCTCCCCCTGCTCGCGCTGGATCTCCTGCCGGAGCCGATGGTGGGCGGTGCGGCCGGCGAAGTAGGTAGAAAGCTGCACGGAGCTCTGTTTAGCGCGGACAATCTTCAGCCGCGCTTCCCCTTCCGACTGGAAGGCGTCGTCGATGAGGAACTGGAGCGCCTTTTCGTCGCTCCAGTCCTCGCAGTGCATGCCATGGTCGAGGAACGTATTGCAGACGGCCCGCAAGTAAAACTTCAGCTGCATCAACCGCAACGCGGGATCGCCGTCGCCGTAGCCCTGGTCGAGCATCATCTGCTCGGTGTAGACCGCCCAGCCCTCGATGAATGTCCCTGACTGGAGGATCCGGCGGATGAGCGACGGGCAGCGGTTCGACCACTCCAGCTGCACGTAATGCCCCGGATAGGCTTCGTGGATCGTGAGGATCCGGAGCATCTGCCGGTTGTATTCCTCGAGGAAGCTTTCGCGGCGGCGCTCGTCCCAAGAAGCGGGGGGCGGGCTGATCGCGTAGGTGCTCGGGCCTGCGGGATCCAGCGGCAGAGCATTTTCGAGATAGGCGGCGGAATTGCCGCGGCGAAACTCCGGCATCTCGAGGATCTGGCAGCGGTCGGGCTCGGGAAGGCCGACGATGTCGGCGGAGCGGATGAAGCTCTTCAGCCCCGCGACCGTCTCCCGCGCGTCGCGGACGAGCGTCTCCGGAGCACCATGATCACGGTTCACCGCGCCGATCACGAGCCGCACGAGCTCGCGCCGCCCGGCAGCGTCTTCCACTGGCAGCGGCCTGCCGGGGAAGTGCTTGTGCCACAGCTGCCGGGAGACAGCGACGAGATCCCGATGCACCCGCTCGAACTCCGCCCGGGCCTCGGCAACGACACGCTCGGCATCCCACCCCATGTCGAGGACGAGCTCGAGCTTCTTGGAGAACTTCTCTTTCCCGAGCCGCCACCGGCCGCGGGCCCGGGGAAGGAGATCCTTTTCAAGGTGCTGCTGATGGCGTTCGAGGGCTGCCACGACCGGCTTGGCGGCCTCCCGCAAGCTCGGGAGCTGCGGAGAATCGCTGGCGAGCGAGAACAAGTCGCCTGAATAAAAGGCGATCGACCCGCGGTTCTGGCCGATCGCCGTCTCGAGCATCGTCGGCGTCGGGTCAACCAGCGACACTCGGGCCACGTCCACGACCGCCGGGATGAGCTTCATCCGCGCGATCGCATTCTCGATGTTTTTTTCTCTGGGCAGCGTCGACTGCGTCAGGAGCGAGTAGACGGAGTCGGTCGTGTAGGCGCCGTAGACCCGCGCATCCTGCTCGAATGGTCGCTCGTTCTCGGCAAGCCAAATGCTGCGGCGGAGATCGTCCCGGAGGATCTCGTAGTCGATCCGGCCATCGATCGAGAGCCTTTCAAGTGCCGCACCGCCGAACGCCTGCTCCAGAGCCGTAAGCTGCCGCTTCCAGTGATCGAGCCACGCTGCCCGCGCCTCAGGCGAGATGTCATCGAGAAGATGATCGTAGGCGTGATCGCCAAGCGAGCTCGCCTCGAGCGGCCGGAGGCGAAAGCTCTCCTCGAGGTGGTCGCGAAAAAAAGCCTCCAGCCGCCCGTCGGCCGTGACGGCGCCGGCCGGCTCGGCGGTGGGCTCGAGCACGGCCGTCACCGCCGAGTGATCCGACGGGGTGCGGCCGTCACGCTCGCTGCGGTCGATGCCTCCTGCCGCCACGCGCCAATCGCGCGAGCAGCCGATCCAGTCGATCCGCTCGCCACCGGTGCTCTTGGCATCGAATCCGGTGAATGTCCCCTCGGGTCCGACCGCGCCGCGCGTCGGCACGGCGACACGGAAGGTATCGACCAGGGGCGATTGACCGTCGTCGCCGGCAGCGAACAGGGCTTCGTACGGCGGCGTCCCTTCGCCGGCGTTGAAATCGCCGCTGACGACGAGCCGACAGCCGGCCCCCTGCTCGTCGAGCCAGCGGCGAATGAGCGCGGCCGACTCCCGGCGGGCTTCGGCCCCCTGGTGGTCGAAGTGGGTGTTGAGAAATAGGATCGGCGGCGCGGCTTTGTCCGCTTTGTCAGCGAGCTTCACCCAGGTGGCGATCCGCGGCAGGGCGGCATCCCAACCCTTGCTGCCGACCGTCTCCGGCTCTGGCGACAGCCAGAAGTCGCCGCCGGCGATCTTCTCGAAGCGGGCAGGCTTGTAGAACAGCGCCGCCATCTCCCCCTTCTCTCGCCCGTCGTCGCGGCCGACGCCAGCGGCTTCGTAGCGGTGGAGAAGCCCGAGGAGCTCGTCTCGCTGGAAAGCAAGCGTCTCCTGCGTGCCGAGGAGATCGGGGTCGAAACGGGTGATCGTGTCGGCGAGGAACTGCTTCCGCTTCGGCCAGGCGTTCACGCCGTCGTCGGCGGTGCCGTAGCGGATGTTGAAACTCATCACGCGAATCGCCTCGGCCGCTGCCGCCGGCCCGGACGCATGGAACATCGTGAGGCTAGCCAACACCACAGCACCGACAGTGAACAGACGCATCGCCCCCTCCTTCGACCATTTCGACGGCCACGCGGCCCAGATCGATCGGGAGTATAGCCAGGGTCACCCGCGGGCCGCAGCGAGCACCTGCTCTTTGAGCACCCAATAGCCCCGTGTGAACCGAGCCCCGATCTGGGCCTCGCGGAGATCGAAGCCGAAGGCGCGCTTGCTCACCGCCACGATCGGCGGCGCCTGCACCCGCTTGAAGAAGCTCCCCTTGAAGCGCCGCCAGACGAGCTCGAGGTCAGCGACAAACGTCGCCGCATCGGGAAAGAACGTTCCCACCACGGCTTTCCCAGGGGCGAGCCCAAGGGCCTTCTCGAGCCGGCCGGCGGCGAAGTCGGCGAGGATCTCCTCCGGATCACGACGCAGCTCGATCATCTGGTAGAGGAGACGGTCGTGGTATTCGAACTGAAAAGGGTCGCCCCCCCCCTGCTCCGGATTCTGGTCGGCGGAGAGCTCGGCCGAGGGCTTCACCGCAAGCATCCCGGCGGGAATCGGATCGCCATAAGTGGCATTGAGATGGCGGGCGAGCTCGTAGACCTGCGTCTTGTAAAGGTCGGCGAGCGGCGCCACCGCGCCGCCGACGTCGCCGTAGAGCGTGCAGTAGCC
>SIAG01000256.1 GCA_009691925.1 Planctomycetaceae bacterium | reverse complement strand
GGCTTCATCGGGGGGCAGAACACGGGCGCACATTCCGCCCCGCAACCGGGCCTGGAGATCGGCCCCGAGCTCCGCCAGCGACTCGACATCCCGATCACTTCCAAACACCACCTGCTTCCCGGCCCGGTGGAGCGTCTCGAGGGTGTGGAGGAGTTCCGAGATCGTAGCCTTCTTGCCGATGAGGAACTGGATGTCGTCGATGACGAGCAGATCAGCTGCCCGGAGGGAGCGGCGGAATCCCGGCAGACCGCGACGGCCATGGAGCGATTCGAGGAACGTCGTTGTGAACTGCTCCGCCGAGAGCATGACCATCGCCGCCCGGGGGAAGCGTTCGCGCGTTCGCCGGCAGATGCCCTCGAAAAGGTGAGTCTTGCCGACACCCCCGGGACCGTGGAGCACCAGCGGGGACATCGCCCCGGGCTGCTCGGCCGCCAGGGCCGCCGCCGCGTGCGCCATTCGATTCCCCACGCCGACGACATACTGCTCGAGCGTCAGCAAGGGGCGGGCCGGGTTGGCGGGGCGGCCACTTCCCTGCCCTGCTTCCCCGCCCGCGATCGGTGCCGCCCCCGACTGGACTGCGGCCCGGGGAGCGACGGCACCAGCCCCGCCCCGATCCATCCGGCTGCCGATACCGGCTTCCAACTGGGCAGGCTCCCCGCCGGGCATAGAGCCGCGCCCGGGCCGCTGGCTGCCTGATCGGGCGGTCGGAGCGCGGCGTCGGCCAGTAACCTCGTGCCCGATCCCCACTTCGCCCCCGACCGCCGGAGGATCGATCACCGCAGCAACGTCGTCGCCGGCGGAGGGTGCGGCCACGAACGGACCCCATACGACCCGTACCGGACCGCCCGATCGCCCCAGCACGCGTTCGACCGCGGCGGCGAAATCGTCCCGGAACGTCCGCTGGAGCCAATCGTGCGTGAACGATGTCCCGGCCAGGACCGTCACCACCGGCCCCCCGTCAGTGCCGGGCTCCACCACGATCCCGAGGTTGTCACCAAACCAGACGTCGTGGCGGTCTTCCCCGATCCGCGACCGGAACTCGGCCCGGATCGAGTCGCCGAGCGGAGCCTGATCATCCCCCCGGCCAGGCGAGCGAACCTTCCGCGCCGCCTTTTTTCCGTCAGTCAAACGTCGGCGCGGTGAATTTGATTGGTTTTCTGCATCCATCCTTGGACCGCCTTCGCGACATCGTCGGCGCGAGTATAGGGGTGCAAGCAATGCTGTCAAACCATGCTGGCAAACCGCGCCCGCATCGCACTGAAGGCCCTTTTGTTCTCCGCCTCCACCCCAGAACTGCTCGGCATGCGGCGGCCGCGGAGGTCGAGCCGACAATCCTCTCCCGTCCGGCAAGCGCCGCGCGGGAAGGCTCACGCCGCAGCGCTCGGGAGGCGCGGCTCGACGGGGAGCACGCGCTCAAGTTCGGCTTCGAGCGGCACTCCGCGTGGCCCCGGCAGCGCCGCAGCCCACGCCGCCACCCGTGATGGCTCGGGGCGCGCGGCGCGATCCCCGCCGCGGCTCAGCCCCGAGCCTGCCCAGCGCTCGGCGTCGTCGGAGAGCCGCACGAGGATCCGCTCGATGCCCACCCGGTGTCGCTCGATCCCGTCACGGTCGAGGCCCGGTGGGACGTGGATCGCTCGACTGATGATGGCTCGGGCGTGAGACCAGGGACGGGGCACGGCGAAACGATCCCAGGTCTTCATTCGCCAAGGTCGGTCATAGCCCAACCCCATCGCGACAATCGGGATACCGAGCGTGCCGGCCAGAAACACGCAGCCCGGCGCCAGCCGGCGTCGGGGGCCGCGGGGCCCATCCGGCGTGATCGTCAGATTGCTGCTCCTCGCACGGGAGACGAGCTCCCGCAGCGCCGCCGATCCGCCGTGAAACGAGCTGCCACGGACGGTGCCGAATCCCATCATCCGCGCCACGCGCTCGAGGATGTTGGCGTCCCAGTGACGCGAGAGGAGCATCGAGATGTTTGAATGCCCGCGGAGATGGAGCGGGAGGAGAATTCCCTCGTGCCAGAAGACGTAGATCTTCGCCCCGCGGTAGTCAGGATGGACGGGATCGACCGTCGGGTCACTGAAGTCGACCCGGTAGTCGAGGGTCCCCATCCAGCGGCCGATGACCGCGGCAGCTGCCAGCGACGAGGCCCCGATGGCCAATGGCGAGGTGATCTTCACGCTCGGAATCCCTTCCTGGTGTCTCTCCGGGGCCGCGTACTCCGCCGCGTCCTCCACCGACAAAGAGTGTTGTCGGCATCCGATCCGGGCCGACTTCACGCCTCAGACCACACCCCCTCGAAGACCTCCTCGGCCGGGCCCGTCATGAAGACATGGCCCCCCGGCGTCCACTCCAAGTCGATGTCGCCTCCCGGCAAACCGGCTCTGATCCGTTCCCCGGTGCGGCCACCGAGGACACCCGCCACGCACACCGCCGAGGCCCCGGTGCCGCAGGCCTGCGTGATCCCGCTCCCCCGCTCCCAGGTGCGCATCCGGACGCGGTCGGGCGCGAGCACCTCGACAACGTGAACGTTGACGCGAGCGGGGAAGATCGGAGCGGTCTCGATCCGCGCCCCGAAAACCTCAAGGGGCACAGCGGCAACATCACGGCACCAGAAGACGACGTGGGGATTCCCCATCGACACGCAGGTCATCCGCGGATCGAGGCCGGCGATTTCCCACCACGGCTCCGGGGAAGGGAGCGCCGAACAGGGCGCGTCGACGACGCGCTCCCCCGGATGGTCGACGGGGATCCGGGCCGGCCCGAGGATCGGCTCACCCATATCGACACGGACACGCGACGACCGCCGGCCGGTGGGATCGACGACGAGATCGAGCACCCCGCGCCCGGTCTCGATCCGCACCGGCCCGGCCGGCGCATGACCGCGCGAGACGACGAGGTGGGCGACGCACCTCACGCCGTTGCCGCACATCTCCGACTCGCTCCCGTCGGCGTTGAACATCCGCATCCGTGCGGCAGCCACGGCCGAGCGTTCGACGAGGATCAGACCGTCGCCACCCACCCCGCGGTGCCGATCGGAGATCCGCCGGGCGAGCGCCGGCGGATCGGCGGGGACCGACACGGCGAAGCCGTCGATGTAGACGTAATCGTTGCCAAGGCCGTGCATCTTCACGAAGGGGAGTGGGGCGGGCGTCATGGGGATCCGTCGGGCAGGGACGTGGGGGAAGGGTTCAGCGGAGCCGCCCCACTGTATCCGCCGGCTGCCCCGCCGGCACTCGCCACCGGGACGAGGGGAGGCACGACGGCGGCCGACGGGGGCTGCCCATCGACCCCCGGGCGGGAAATGGGGGTGAGGAATCCCGCCTGCCGCCCACCGGGAGGGGCCCGCAGGGCCGCCGGCGGGGGCGGAGGAACGGCGGTGTCGCGGGCTTGCGCCTGCAATTGCCATTGCTGGAGCGCCGCGGCGAGCGTCGGGAAAGCCTCGCTCTTGATGTCGGGGTTGGCGAGCGGGCCGTCGACATGGATGAGGAGAAAACTCCCGCTCGCCCCGCCGAGCATCGACTTCATCTCCGGCAACTGCGACTGCGAATCGCCCATGATCGATCGGAACGTCAGATGGACGACCGAATCGAATTCAACTTCACCACTTCCGACGAGGCTGATGGCATCACCGGAGAGTTCGATGTTGTCGAGGTAGGCCCGTGGCCCCTCCACGCGGAAGTCGATGACCGACGATCCGAAGGCCCGCAGATCGGGTGCCTTGACGCGGAGCACCTTGAGCATGGCGAGGACGACGGGCAGCTCGTAGATATCGGCATCGCGTAGACGGATCTGCCCCCGGCCGACGAGGGAATGGGATCCGGCCCGCGAACCTGAGAGCTCGAGGCCACCGAACACGCGCCCCTTGTAGGGCCGCGCCCCTCCGGCCAACCCCCGCCCGGTGTCGGCCGTGATCCGTTCGAGATCGGCGTCGGAAAGGGTTGCGGCGAGGGTGAATCCACCCCCCTCACCGGCGTCGACCCGGCCGTCGAGGACGACGGTTCCTCCGGCGAGACGGGCCACGAGTCGGCGCGGCTCCCCCTCCCCGTCCCGCGCCGCCGCGGCACCGAACCGCACCCCCGCGGCATCGATCGCCACCGGCCCCTCGACTCCCGTCAGCTGGACGCCGCGGCAGATGGCGCTGTCGATCAGCATGTCACCGTCGCAGCGCCAGTTCCGCCCGTCGCTCTGGTCACGGAGGTGGACCCCGCCATGGACGTGCTCCATCGGGGTGCCGAGCTCGAGCGAGGCTTGCTCGAGGTCGAGCTGCATGTCCCATGAGGCCGCGGCGGGACCGGGGCGCCCCTCCGCCGTCGACTGGGTCGAGTAGATGTCGAGCGAACCGTCGATCGAGAGCAGCCCGTGTGGACGGACGGCGGCGATCGCGCGTCGCAGCGCGACGGGCATCGCCTCGAGGACGTCATGCTCGGCCCGAAAGCGGTCGGCCGCCAGTCGGGAGAACGACACGTGCCAGCCGCCATCGGGGAGGAACCGGCAGATGCCGTCGGTGGCCACGGTCGTCCGGGCGTGCCGGCCGCGTACCCCGCCGAAGCGGAGCAGGCCGTCCTTCCACTCGAGATTCCCTTTGAGCTGCTCAAGACGGTAGGGGAACCACGACGGCTCAATCGACACCGTGTCGCCTTGCGGCGTGGCCCGAACCTCGACCGAGGTGCCGCGGACGCGGATGGCATGGCGAATCGTGGCCTGGAAGTCGATCATCCCGCGGGGGTCGAGGTCGTCCCAGACATTGCGGGCGCCGCGGGGGAGGGCGTCGCGCAGTTCGCGTTCGATGACCACCCCCTGCCCGGTCAGCTCGAGCGTCAGCTCGCCGTCGTCGGCGCCGCGGGGCACGAGCCCGCCGGTGCAGTGCACCGTCCCGGTGTCGTTGCTGCCAGCGATGTCGCGGATCGTCCAAGTGCCATCCTGCATCCGCAGGCTCCCCTGGACCTTCGTGAGCGGATAGGGGAAGCCGGCGTAGTTCATCGAGCAGTCGACGAGGCGGATCGCCAGGGAATTGGAGTGGCCGACGGGGAAACGGGCATCGCGTTCATGCCGGAAGACGAAATCGAAGACACCGGCGGCGCGCAGCGAACGGACGATCGCCTGACTGCGGGCTGGCATCGCGGCGAGCAGGCCGTCGTCGACGCGCATCGCGTCGCCGCGGACCTCGAGAGCGCCGGCCGTCCCCTGCGGCGTCGACCGGAAGGCCCCTTCGATGTGGACAGGACGCCCGCCGGCCTGCCCGGTGAGGTGGATGGCCACCGAACCGCCGTCGACGACAACGGTGCCGACAGTGCGGTCGACGCGGTACGGGAAACGATAGTGGGTCAGCGACGCGTTCCGGCAACGGACCGAGACCTTCGGGTCAATCGCGCCCAAGCGGCGGGTGAACTGGGCCCGCAGATCAACTTCGCCGGCGGGGAGGAGCCGGCTCCACTGCACCTTCCAGGCATCGGGAAGGAGCCCTTCCCACTGCCGGTCGACGACGAGGCGATCGGCCTCGAGGAGGAGGTCGAAGTCGGCCTTACCGCTCCATCCGCCCAACCGCCCTGATCCGCGGAGGAGCGCCGAACCGGTGTGGGCCTCGAGCCGCTCGCAGCGCACCCCCGTCCGGTCGGCGACGAAGGCCGCCGAGATGTCGCGGAGCGGAAAGGGGAGTGAGGCATGTTCGTAGCGCCCCGATTCCAACCGGGCGGCCACGGTCGTCTGGGTAGCGCCGAGGTCGCCGAGGGAGCCGGCCGCCCGCCACCCCAGATCGATCCGTCCCCGCAGGCCGCTGCCGAAGCGGCGGATCTCGGCCGCCCGCTCCGCCGACACCAGCGACTCCGTCTCGGCTGCCACCAACTGCATGAGGCGGGGGGCGACGTCGATCGATTCGATCGCCCCGGTGAGGTCGAAGGCGCCGGTGGCAGGGACAAGCCTCCCCTGGACGCTCGCCCGGTCGAACAAATCGCCATCGGCGCTGCCCCGGACGGTGACGGCGCCCTGGGCCTCGGGCTGGAGGTCGACCTGAACGCGGCGGAGCGTCGTCCGGGCCTGGAGCCGGAGGTCATCGACCAGGAGCGTGCCATCCTCGACGCTCACCGGCACCATCGTCCCATC
>SIAG01000255.1 GCA_009691925.1 Planctomycetaceae bacterium | reverse complement strand
CGCCGATTTCGGCGGCCAGGCAGCGCTCGTCTTCGGCTCGAGCGACGGGAGCGTGTGGAACTTCCATCCGCGCACCGGCAAGGCAATCTGGAACTTTAAGCTCTCCCGCCGCGGCCTCAACGTGCCGCCGCTCGTCGAGGGCACGACGATCTACATGTCGCAGGCCGAGGAAAATCTCGACAACACGACGATGGGTTCGGTGACGGCCTTCGACGGCACGGCCATTCCGCCTGCGTCGCCCGCCGCGGCGGCTCCTCCGGCGGCTGCCGCCCCCTCGGGGTCTCCGGCAGGTCCCTCCGCGTCCAACACCGACATCACGGCTGTGGCCGTGAAGTGGCAGAAGAAGGGGGTCATGGACGGCCGGGCGATGCCGGTGATCCTCGGGGAACGGATCTATTTCATCGACGACGGCGCCAAGGTCTTCGTCTTCGACAAGACCACCGGCGAACCGGTCGGCAAGCCACAGAAACTCCTCGGCACGATCGTCCGCGGCAGCCCTTTGGTCGCCGATGGCAAGCTCTATGTCTGCTCGACCGGCGGCTGGCACGTTCTTGCCCCGACGGCCGATGGTCTGAAGTTCGTCAACCGGATGCGGCTCCCGGAGGCTGACGAAGTCACCGCCTCTCCGATCGCCTGGAATGGTCGGATCTATCTGACGACCGGTGAACGGCTGATCTGCATCGGCAAGCCCGACGCCAAGGGGAGTGACGGGGCCGTCGAGACCGTCGCCGCGAAGGTCGCCGCCGCCACGGCCGGCAAGCCCGGCGAACCGGCCTGGCTGCAGATCGTCCCGGCCGAGGCCCAGGTGGCGGCCGGTGGCACCGTCAAACTCAAGGCCCGACTCTTCGATGCCGCCGGAAGGTTCGTCAAGGAATCGCCGGCCGAGTTCACCGCGACCGCCGGCGCGGTGGCGGCCGACGGCACCTACAAGGCACCGGCCGGCAAGCACGCCGCCGCGATCGTCACGGCCAAGGTTGGCAAGCTCGCGGGCAAGGCGCGGATCCGCTCGATGCCGCCGCTGCCGTGGACTTTCGACTTCGAGGAGATCACGCTCGACAAGGATCAAAAGACGGGTGTCGTGAAGGGGGAGCCCCCGCTTCCCTGGATCGGGATGCGGCACCGGCATGTCGTCCGCGAGGTCGACGGCAGCAAGGTGCTCGTGAAGATCACGACGATCCCCAAGGGAACGCGGTCGCAGGGCTGGATCGGCCCGATCGATCTCCACGACTACCGCGTTCAGGCCGATTTCCGCGCCGCGGAATCGGGGGTCGGCAAGCCAGGTGACCCGGCCACGCCGACCGCCGGCAATGCGGCCCAGCCGGCCGGCAGCGATGCCGAAGCTTTCGCCAAGGCGTTCGGTAATCCGGCGGCACTCGAGAAGGCACGGATGCCCGACATGGGGATCATCGCCCAGCGTTACACGCTCGATCTGATGGGGGCGAGCCAGCAACTCCAGCTCCGCACTTGGCCCCCGCAGGTCGCCACCCACTTCTCCAAGACCGTCCCCTTCGCCTGGGAGGCGGGGAAGTGGTACACGCTCGTCCTCGAGGCCCGCACCTCCCCCGAGGGGGCGATTGTGCGTGGCAAGGTCTGGCCCCGCAGCGAGGCCGAACCTACCGAATGGACGATCGAAGGCGTCCATGCCGGCGGCAACCTCCAAGGGAGCCCCGGTTTCTTCGGCCAGTCGAAGGACTCCGAAATCTTCATCGACAACGTGTCGGTCTCCCCCGTCACCCCAGGGAACAAGTAGCCATGATGTCCCGACCCCGTCTTTCAACCCAAAGTGTTCTCCAGTCCCGTGGCTCGCTCGCTGTGGCTCGCTCGCTCGCCATGGCGGGCGTGCTCACCGTCGCTCCTGCGATGGCTGATGATGGCAACTGGAATCAATGGGGCGGATCCGCCTCGCGCAACAACACGCCCGAATCTGGGCCTCTGCCCATCGACTGGGATCCGGGCCAGTTCGATGCGGAAACGGGCGCCTGGAAGCCGGAGACAAGCCGGAACATTGCCTGGGTGGCCCAACTCGGCAGCCAGAGCTACGGCAATCCGGTCGTCGCCGGAGGGAAGGCCTACGTCGGCACCAACAACGGCAAGGGCTGGATCGGCCGCTATCCATCGAGCGTCGATCTCGGCTGTCTCCTTGCCTTCGACACCAACGACGGCAGCTTCCTCTGGCAGGATTCGAGCGAGAAGCTCCCTACCGGCCGCGTCCACGACTGGCCGCTCCAGGGGATCTGCTGCTCGCCGTACGTCGAGGGAGATCGCCTCTGGTACGTCACCAGCCGCGGCGAGGTGAAATGCCTCGACACGGATGGCTTCCGCGACGGCGAGAACGACGGCCCCTTCACCGGCGAGAAGGTCCAGGGCTCCGATGAATCGGACACCGTCTGGGTCCTCGACATGATGAAGGAGCTCGGTGTCTCGCAGCACAACATGTGTTCCTGCAGCGTCACTGCCGTCGGCGATCTCCTCTTCGTCAACACGAGCAACGGCGTCGACGAGGGGCACCTCAATCTCCCCAACGCCGCGGCACCGAGCTTCCTCTGCATCGACAAGCGCGATGGCAAGGTGCTGTGGGCCGACGGGTCGCCGGGGGCCAACGTCCTCCACGGCCAGTGGTCGAGCCCGTCCTACGCCGTCATCGACGACGTCCCGCAGGTGATCTTCGGCGGCGGTGACGGCTGGGTGTACGGCTTCGACGCCCGCGGTGACAACGGCAAGGCGAAGCTCCTCTGGCAGTTCGATGCCAATCCGAAGGAATCGAAGTACGTCCTCGGCGGCCGGGCCGATCGCAACCATGTCATCGGCACGCCGGTCATCCATGATGGGCTGGTTTACGTGGCCGTCGGCGAGGATCCGGAGCACGGTGAGGGGGTCGGCCACCTGTGGTGCATCGACCCGACGAAGCGCGGCGACACGAGCCCAGAGCTCGCCGTCAACGTCGCCGATCCCTCCAAGCCCCTTCCCCACCGCCGCAATCAGGCGATCATCAAGGAGCAGGGAGAGGTGGCCCGGCCGAATCCCAACTCGGCCGCGGTCTGGCACTACCCCGGCTTCGACGCCAACGGCAACGGCAAGCTCGACTTCGACGAGACGATGCACCGCACCTGCGGCACCGTCGCCATCAAGGACGGCCTGCTCGTGATCCCCGACTTCAGCGGGCTCGTTCACTGCGTCGACGTGAAAACCGGCAAGCCGCACTGGACGCACGACATGCTGGCGGCGAGCTGGGGCTCGCCGATGATCGCCGACGGCAAGATCTACGTTGGCGACGAGGATGGCGACATCTCCATCTTCGAGCTCTCGCCGGAGAAGAATCTCCTCGCCGAGGTCAACATGGGCAACAGCGTCTACTCGACGCCGATCGTCGCCGGCGGCACGCTCTACATCGCCAACAAGGGCCACCTGTTCGCGATCCGCGAAGGGGCGACGTCCGAGTCAAAGTAGTTTTTTGATCGCTGGCTCCCCTCCCCGCGTCCCTTGCCGGGCGCGGGGTGTGGGGGCCAAAGCTCGTCTCGCCGCCGTCGGTGGCGGGGATTTTCAAGGGGGGAGATTCCGATGTTCGTCAGCTTCCAGGGATCGCGGTACACCCGTGTCTCGTTCGCCACCTCGACGCTCACAGCCGTCACGCTCGGCCTTCTCGCTGCTGGCATCCAGCCGCTGCCGATCATGGCCGTTGCCGGCGCCGCAGAGACTGCCGCAGCCGCCACCCCGCTCGAAATGCTCGCGGCAGCGAAGCGGGTCTGCATCCTCGGCGACAGCATCACCTACGACGGTCGCTGGGTGTCGGCGCTTTCGGCCTGGATGGAGGCCAAGGGGCTGACGGGCGACGTGATCGCCGTCGGGCTCCCGAGCGAGACCTGCTCGGGGCTCTCCGAGGAGGGTCATGCCGGTGGCCAATTCCCCCGCCCCGATGTCCACGAGCGCCTGGCGCGCGTTCTCTCGGTGGTGAAGCCCGATCTCGTCATCGCTTGCTACGGGATGAACTGCGGCATCTATCTGCCGCTCGACGAAACCCGTTTGGCCGCCTACAAGTCGGGCATGCAAAAGCTCCACGAGGAGGTGGAGAAGACAGGCGCGAAAATCATCCATCTCACGCCGCCGGTCTACGACGGCCGCCCCGGCACGAATCACCCCGCCGGCGACGCCGACTACGAGGGGGTGCTCCAGGCATACTCGACCTGGCTTCTCTCGAAGCGGGCCGATGGCTGGACGGTGATCGACACCCACACGCCGATGAAGGCCCTCCTCGACGCCAAGCGGGCGGCCGATCCGGCCTACACCTTCATCCCCGACGCGGTCCATCCCGACGACGCCGGCCAGTGGGCGATCTGCCGCGGCGTGCTCGCGGCTCTGGGCGACGCGAAGACGGCTGCTGAAGAGAAGCCGGAATGGTTTGCAAACTTCCTCCCGGAGTGCCACGAGCGGATGACGCTCCTCCGCGACGCCTACCTCTCCGCCGCCGGCCATCTCCGCCCCGGCATCGCCCCTGGCCTGTCGATCGGCGTCGCCGAGGACAAAGCCCGGCGGATCACCGAATCCCTCCGCTCCCGCCACGATTACCTCCTTGGAAAGAAGTTCCCGAGCAGCGAGTGGAAGTCGGCGATTTGGTGGCCGCGGCCGCGGGTGGTGAATCCGGGGCCCGCCCCGGAGCAGCCGGCGCCGGTTCCCGCCGATGCGATCGTGCTTTTCGACGGGAAGAATCTCGATGCCTGGCACGGCGGCGAGAAGTGGGCCGTGACCGACGGGATCGCCACCATCGGCGGCGCCACGATCACCACAAAGGATGATTTCGGTGATTGCCAGGTGCACGTCGAGTTCCGGACGCCGCAGCCGGCCGCCGGGGCCGGGCAGGGGCGTGGCAATTCGGGGGTCTATTTCATGGGGAAGTACGAGATCCAGATCCTCGATTCCTTTGAGGACGGCACCGACGGCCCGCTCACCTACCCCGACGGCCAGTGCGGCTCCCTCTACAAGCAGCAACCGCCGGCGGTGAACGCGTGCCGGGCGCCGGGGGAATGGCAGACCTACGACATCTTCTTCACCCGGCCCCGCTTCGACGCTGATGGGTCGCTCGACAAGCCCGGCCGCGTCAGCATGCTCCACAACGGCGTGGCGATCCACGCCGACACGGCGATCCTCGGCACGACGAGCTGGGCCGATCCGCCGCGCTACCAGCAGCACGCCGACGCCCTGCCGCTGTCGCTCCAAGACCACGGCAACCCGCTCCAATTCCGCTCGGTCTGGGTGCGGCCGCTGGAGAAGGTTGTGCCAGCACCGATCGACGATCCCAAGCCGGGGCAGTGACGCCGCCGGGACTGGTCGATTCCCTCGAGAGCCACCTGCAGCATGGATCGCCACCTTCAGGCTGGTGAGATCCATCTGGCAATGTGAAATCTCACTCACCGAGAAACGAGCTGACCTTGAAAGAATCGATTATCAAGTGGATTGCGAGATTTCATTACCCGCAGATCACTTTCGCCGAATCCATCAAGCGGCATCTTCCGAAAAAGAATGCCTTTACCCTGGTCGATGCTCCCTGCGGAAACGGCGAAACATCCTACCAATTTGCTCGCATGGCGAACGCCACAGTGCGTGGGTGTGATTTAGACGAAACTTCTCTCGAAACCGCTTGTCGTAATTTCTCCGCGTTCAACCTCACCTACGAGAAATACGATATCCGGAGCCTCGTTGCCGAATCGCCCCGCTTCGACGCATTTTGCATTATCAACTCGGTCTACTGTTTCCCGGATTGCGAAAGGGTTTTGTCACAAATCCGCGACCTCATGCACTCGGAATCCCAACTCTTCATCATCGTCGACAACATCGAGGGGGGTGAAAACTACCGCCGATTCGTGGCCTCGAATCCAGCCCCTTCAAACAGGGCACCTTCGTCGCAATTGCATGGTCTCACGAAAGACGAGTTTCGTCCCTTCTTCGAATCGCTTGGATTTGCTGTGCTGGACGTCACACCGATCGTTTACACCCACTCCCATCACCGTCTGGCAGGCCGCCTTCTCTCGATTTTTTGCCATTTTTATCTGGCAGGCCTGAACGTGCTTCAAACGTCTTTCAGGATTGGCTTGCCGAACTATTACATGATTCG